>JBDNFT010000521.1:0-3334 GCA_041689695.1 Planctomycetaceae bacterium
ATGCACATGCAGGTCAAGCTTAACAAAGGAACAATCAATGTCGACTGCTCTCAAAAGAATATCTGCATCTGATTATCTGGCTCTGGAACGCAATTCGGAGTTCAAGAGCGAGTTCTTCGATGGTGAAATCTTCGCCATGGGAGGCGGCTCGCCGAATCATAGTCTGATCGCCGCCAACTTCGTCGGCGAAGCTCGACAAGCACTCAAAGGCAAACCGTGTGTTGTCTATACCAGTGACCTGCGAGTCAAAGTTTCATCGACAGGATTATACACATATCCCGATTCAACAATTGTCTGCGGCGAATTGCAGTTTGACGACGAACGAGGCGACACGGTGACGAATCCGACCGTGATTGTTGAAGTACTTTCAGAGTCCACTGAGAAATATGATCGCGGCCGGAAGTCCAGCCACTACCGACAGATACCTTCCGTGTGCGAAATCATTTTGATCGCCCAGGATGAGGCACACGTCGAGCGGTTCGTTCGGCAGCCGGAAGGAGGATGGCTACTCCAGGAAGAGCTGGATATTAACGGATCGTTCAATCTTCTGTCTCTGAACGTCACGATCGCCATGTCGGAGCTTTATCGCCATGTGAAGTTTGCGGCACCAGCGTCAGATCCATTGATGGCGGATGGAAGCGAAAAACGCCAATGTTGAAATATGATTCGGCAAGTTCAAACACATTCCACTATATTTGACATCAACTCACAGCACTTACCTCAGAACCTATGTTCATGCAACTCATCGAAGACGCCGCTGGTGATCCGCGTAACGCTCAGTTTCTTTGCCGAGCCTGTCAGCTGGCATACCTTCCCGAAGCAGATGGTGCCAAAGGCTTTCGCGACGAGCTTGGCTTGTCGGCCAAGTTCATCAGCATCGACAACACGCAGGTCTACATCGCTGAAAGTCCTGATCATATTGTTGTCGCATTTCGCGGTACAGAAGATCCCACAAGCATCGACGGACTCAAAGACTGGTTGCTCACAGACGCCATGAATCTGCTCGTCGTCCCCGAAGGTCGTCTCGGCCACGACCTATCAGCGGCCGGTGTGGGAGCCAAGTTCCACAAAGGATTCGTCGATGCGATTGCAGAAATCTGGGAACCTTTGCGCGACGATGTTGAAGCTCGTATGAAAAAGTCGGATCGCCCGCTGTGGATCACGGGTCACAGTCTGGGCGGAGCTCTGGCGTTGCTCGCCGCTTGGTTACTCAAGCGATGCTTCATCGCCGTCCATCAGATCTACACATATGGCGCGCCGATGATTGGTAATCAGAAAGCCAGCGACGCCTTCAATAAAGAATTCAAAGGGCAGATCTTCCGCTATGTCAGTGGCCGCGATCCAATCCCAAAGTTACCAGGCCTGAGTCTCGTGGCCAATGAGTTTACCCATGTCGAATCAGCAACCGTCCTTGGCACCGATCCGATGACGGACTTGCCACAGTTTCCAGGAGCGATCGGATCACAAGCAGTCAAAGGTATTTTGGCTGGAAGTTTGATTGATGAAACCTGGAAATACGTCAACGAACAGGTCTCAGCCCACTTTCTGGATTCGTACGACGGATTGTTGAAGAAGTAGAGCCTCATCAAACAATGTAATTGGATCATAGTCCAACGAACCACAACTGCGGCTTACAGATGGCTCAACGGATTATCCGTGCAATCCAGAGGCATCGCAACGGGGGCGTTCAACCGATGCGATTCAAACGCGGCCAATACCATTTCTATGGCACCGCGAGCTTCATACATAGAACATTTCGGTCGGCGATCGTTTTCAATCGCGTCAATCAGGTCGCGTGCCGCTGCCGGATTTCCACCAATGTAGCCGGTGGCTGTGATCGGTTCCGGCTGATCGACGCCACCGGAAGTGATGGGCTTCCATGCTCCCGCATTGCGCGACAATCCCCATTGAGCGTCTTTCATGAGGAACGCGGGGTTCGCGTATCCCGATGTGTGATCGATCATGCCTTTACTGCCATAGATTCGCAGTCCGAAGCGATTGGGATTTCCACCCGCGCCCTTCTGCGATGAAAAATACCCAGTAATACCGGACTGAAAGTGATACTGCGCATCAACGCGATCACCAGCCAGCGGGCCCAGGCCTTCGTTTCCCGGTTGAATATGTTCGCGCGCCACACGTTGGCCTTTTTGATACAACGATGCAAAGCAAGACTGCGGTTCTCCGCCGAAGGCCCGCATCAGATCCAGCACATGTGTTCCCAGCACCCACAGATCTTCCGCACCACCTCGCGCGTCTTCTTTGCCTCTTGCACGAATTTCCAAAACCTCGCCGATTTCACCCGCCTGAATCAACTTGCGAATGACTTCCAGTTGAGGCGAATAGCGACTGATATGAGCCACTGCCAATTTCAAATGTCGCATCTCACACGCTTGAATGATTTCATCCGCCTCGCCCAACGTGCGACAGAATGGTTTTTCCATATACATGTGACAGCCAGCCTCGGCACATGCTAAGGCCATGTCAAGATGCTGATCCGTCCATCGCGGGCAGACCGCGACGATTTGCGGACTTTCCTTTTCGAGCATTTCGCGATAGTCGCGATATGATTTGGATGCGCCCGTTCGAACGACCGCTTTTTGCAGACCAGCTTCATCCTGATCTGCAACGGCAACGACATCGCAGTCGTCGAAATTCTGCCAGACAGCGTCTAGCCCATGTCCGTAATCCCCACGGCCAGTGCTGCCAATGATTGCAACTTTGTATTTGGGCATGCTGTTGAAGTTCCTTTAGTGTCTTCGTAGGACGGGACTCCAGTCCCGTCCTGATATTGTCTTGTCAGGACGGGTCTGGAGACCGGTCCTACGTCCAAACCTAAACTTTAGATCAAACACCCTGCGGAACCGCCCAGTGTCCGTCACGGTACTTTCGACGCACCATCTCATTCGCCGATTCTCCATTCGTGATCGTTTCCGTCGTCGGATCGAACTCCAGCACCTGTCCGGTGCGTGCTGCAATGTTGGCAAGGTGTACGATGGTCGCGGATAATCGTCCGGCGTCAACCGATGCATTCATCGGTACAGCTGGATCACGAATGGCATCAAAGAAGTTTTGATGATGCGCGGGAAGATCGGCCTGTCCTGTTTGTTCCGCGAGCAACTTATTTTTGGGACCGTATAATTTCCAGCCGATGGTATGCCCCATCATCAATACGCCTTCTGTGCCGTAAAACGCCGCTCCATTTTCATAACCCTCCTGCACATAAGGGGACCAGATACGCTGTTCGAAAATCAACTGCTGGCCCTTGCCCGATTTGCCTGTCGGTGAGTATTCACAAACCGCGTACTGAGTGTCCGGGAATTGCTGATCGTCGTCG
>JBDNFT010000522.1:0-3245 GCA_041689695.1 Planctomycetaceae bacterium
TGGGAGCTTGGGAGCTTGGGAGCTTGGGAGCTTGGGAGCTTGGGAGCTTGGGAGCTTGGGAGCTTGGGAGCTTGGGTTGCGAGATTAAGATTGTCGAGCATCGGCGGCTTTCACAGAATCGGAATCACTGGGCCACGTGCGACTGATTGCGATTTGCATCTTGCGATCAGAATTTAAAAATGTCAAGACACCGTTCGAATGTTTTCGAAAAGATTTTCAACCAAGTAGACCTCAGTGTCTATGGCAAACGATTGAGGTTTTGTCTTCTTCAGAAGATTTGTGGGTGGAAGGTTTCAACGCAAAGGTGCTAAGGCGCAATGGCGCAAAGGGCAACGTGTTCGCAGCAAAGTGCGACACGTGTAAGTCGCATCCGAAACAATTCTTTGCGTCTCTGCGCCTTTGCGTTGAAACTCATCACGCAGTGGAAACAGGGGGCGAGTCACAGAGCAGTAACTCGTGCCAATGAATGGAACGGTCATTAAGGGAATCACAATCAGGACATGGAATACTTTGCCATGTCATTGTGAACTATGCGCCCGTTAAGATCCCAACGGCCTCTCTAATTTACAACTAGAATCAATGGCATCTGGATTGGAGATACAGTTGAATCGACATGGACTAACGTGCATGTCGCGATCGCTGTGCATGAAGTGCTATCTTCTGTGCCACCAGTAAAAGAGACCCTCCAATCAGATTCAGACAGCGGATCAAAACTGAAATCCCCCTCCACACGATTGTCCGCAACAGCAATTGTTTGCAGAATCCACCCAGAACGAATGATTTTAAGAGTCGTAGTCCCAGAAGATTCGCCACGAGACAAAACACACGGAGCCGCAATTGCAACAATGTCGCGATGAACATTCACGCTCATTTCGCCTATTTGCTCCGCCTCGTTATCGCCCCTGAACACTCGGACTACTGCTTGGTACGACTGCTGCCTGCCCAATTCCGCAATCAGGTTTTCGGTAGGTAAAACCCTGACCTCAAGTGATCCTGCTGACTTTGAATCATCAGTCGCTTCTCGAATTTTGGCGACGCACCATTGTTTGGACGAATTCGCTGAAAGATGACCTGAAATCCTTCGATATTCGGCGGGAATCTTGTACGTAAAATGGAGATCGATGTCACGAAAATCTCTAATCTCAACTGGTATCCTCAGATTTCGAGAATCACTGAATCTCGCAAAATCAGGGCTTGGTCTGTAATCATCCGGGTGGATGACTCGGATCTTTGCTGAGGATCCGTCGTCACACAATACAAAAACTTCGATGCCCCCTGAGTTCACAGCCTCCCACGTTATGTTGAGAGAAAGTGACACATTTTCATTTGGTGGAATTGGTCCCGCCGTGTTGCCTGAAACCCGGACACAACTACAGCTTGAAGTTACACGTTTAATTCTTACTTCACGTGAGGAGGTATTCCGAATTTCCACTGTTTCTTCAATTGGCCGCATATCTACCTCGTCGCTTGGGAAGACTACGGTGCGATCAAATGACAAAGCATCGCAGTCGCGAGGCTCCCTTGATGCATTGGATTTGGCTACGAACAAAACAACAGTGTCGCGATTCTCATCAAGCGTATCGACATTTAATGAAGTTGCCAGAAACACTCTTTGCGGCGGATCTAAAACATACACTTCCCCGTCTCTCAGCCGAGCAAGTATTACGTAGTGCGCGTTCCCGCTCCCAGGCCACTGGATTGCTACGATTGCAATCTTGCCTTCGGGCAAAGTGTCGGAAACTGATTTGAGTGAAACGCCCTTCCTAGCCTCAACGGACAAACCCAATTCCCTGAGCGTTCTTAACAAATCCGACGCTTGAATTCCCTTTTGCGTGGGCTTTAGATCGACAGCCAACGCAATTGGATCAAATCGAACATTGAACAACTTCAACGCCGTAGCTGCGACATTGAAGCCACACTGCGAAATTCTTGTTGGATTTGTCCCAACATGAGAAAGTTCCCACCCTCCGTTCCAAGCCAATTTATTATCAGCGGACAAGCACGAATGAGGGATTGCAAACACAATGAGTACCGCGATTCTGCTGCTCTTTCTTCTTCGCAACAGATAGATGATGATCAGTGTAAGTGCAATCACATTGACACCAATCAGTATTGATGTGACTGTTATTCTACCCGCAGTTTGTCGCGGCTCAGTGATTTGAATCTGATTGGATTTCAGGTACGCATCAATCGCAGCGCTCTCACTAACTGGACCATCGGTCACTGTATAACTCATTTCGGCAACTTCATCTCGGACTACGGAACCTTTTGGCATCGACAGATTGAAGATGCCGTCTGCGAATTCCTTGTTCACCCGAAGATTCTTAATAACGGTCCGTTCTCCAATACCAGACAGTGCAGAAATCCTCGTCACTACAGATGGGAGCCAAACACCAGAAGTAGTTTCTGTGGATTTGACGTCTGTCCAGTTAGTCGCTTCGGCAATTCGACCTGGCGCATGGTCCAACATCCAAGCCAAGGCACCGCCTTTTGACTTATCAAATAGAAACGTTGAAGCAGTTGTACGCTGATATGTTTTCCCACCGTGAACCATGGGACTCATTTGTATGATGTACGTGACGCCGGTCAGGTCAGTTCCAAGTGAAGTCGGTAAAGTCTCATGGATTTCAGACAGCGTTCTCAAATACGACAGGCGATGTGTCAGTGGCAAGTATCGAACGCTTGTTCCCGCAACTTGCGGAGCGAACTGTGGGAAAAAACACAACCCGGACTGGATAAGAAATACGTTCAGATTGTCGGGTTGCCCCAATTGTGTCTGAATCAAACCGCGTTTCAAATCCTTGGAGCCAGTGGCTTCTACCGCCGCAGGCGATAAGTTAATGGTCTCCAGATTAGAATAGATTTCTCCATCATATGCCCACGCAAAGCTTGATGTTTGAGTGGTCCCATCGCTAGCGGCAACAGATTGCTTTGCTTCTATTCTCAACCGCCCCGAAATCGCATCGAACGTTGCAGAACCTGTCACCAAATGGGTGTCGCGGTCTTCCAAAAAAAGATCCGCAATTCTGCTTCTTGATTCTTCATTGACATCCTTTTGAATAACCGGCTCAGTGTTCGGTTTGAGCTTGAGTGGGAAGTACTCAAAATCCCATTCATACGACGACGCAATAAACTCCTGCCCATTTGCCAAGGATTCAATTTCATGCGGAACTTCACGAGCGGCCAGATTTCCAGCCGATAGTAAACGGGAAACAACTACCGCCATTTTTTTTTTTCAAGCAGAA
>JBDNFT010000523.1:0-1898 GCA_041689695.1 Planctomycetaceae bacterium
CAGGACCAGTGATTCCAGTATCCCCATTCACCGCGTCTTTAATGCTAACCCACATCGTAGCAATTCGGAAATCCCCTGGAACGTACTCGATTTTGGACAACAAGCACGGGAATAATGTCTACCACTGCACGACGTTTGTATGCGAAGTCTTGAAGCAGGGCGGGATTGATCTGGTGCCCGGTTTTGGAAACGGACGTTTAATTGAACCTATCGATCTGGTGAAACTCGGCGCGGTTAAGCCAGTAGCGAATGGACCACTGGAATCGGGTATTGAAAATCCGGAACTTTTGAATTTGTACAATACAATCGGACAAGCGCCATTTATACTTCAGGGACCGTAACGAATCTGGCTGCATTTTCGAGAATCACTCGCATTCGAACGAGGGGAAGTAGGCAACGGTGCCTGAACTTTCGCAAGCTGAACTTCTTACAAAGGAGCAGAGTGAAATGCGAAGAATAAAACTGCAGAAACTGATAGCCGCCGTGCCGGTCGCAGCTAGCATACCGTCGAAATATATTTGTGTGGTGATTGCAGCGTTACTGGGATATTCATTACTTGCCGAAGACATCAGAAACCGAACTGCCGACGTTGCTCACGCGGCAAGCAAGCAGGGAATTGATGCACAGTTTGTGGAGTGGCTCGGACCTCAGGAACGTGGACACAAAATTCCGGATTGGCTGCGCCCACGTTTGGAACGGCTGGAAATCACGTTGTATTCCGATCTTGGCAAGAACATCAAATTGCCGAAGACAAGCAATATGATCACCCGAATTGAGGACAGTAAAGTCGTGGAATCAAAAGAGTTCCGATTTGATGCCGACAAAACGTATGTCGTGAGTATCATCACAGGGCCGAACGGCGGGAATGCCGGAGGGATGATCTATATCCTGGATGTTGAAGTCGTCAACGGACCATTGAAAGGCGCGATTATTCATTGTCGAAGTGGTGTAATACTTGAAACATATCTGGAGCCAATGATCGCCGTGTTTGAGGTGCCAGAGAACTTGACAATCAAGCCTGAAAAAATTGAATTCAAGATTGTTGCGGGAGGATACAAATAGCCACAACGAGCTGGGGGAAACATCAGGGGTCAGCGACATGAATGTCAACGAGCAAAACCAATATCACCACCGGAGCCAAAACGGAATACACGTGGAACCACGCCAACCAACTTGCTGCCGTCACGTTCAAAACGTCCACAAACGTCGTAACAAAATCGGTGCAGTATCAGTACGATGCCCTCGGCCGCCGCATCGGCAAAAGCGTTGACGATACAGGAGACGACAACATGGACCGCAGAGAATCCTTCATCTACGACGGATCCGGTTTGCTCGCCGATGCCGCAGGTTCGATCCACATCGCTGGTCCAAACGGAGCGTTGAATCAAGCAGAATCGCGGGTGCCATGCACTTTGAACGGTGAGGCTGATATTAAGAAGAGAAATGAAGAACAGGCGTAGGCTTCCAGCCTGCGCGAGCGACCAAAGGTGGGCGAGCGACCAAAGGTGTCAGGAACGAATGGCGTTGTCCACGGGAATTTTGCGTTTTGGCGAACGTAAATTTTAAGGCCCGCGCAGCGTTGAAGAACGCGACCCATCGCGTTCATAAATTTTAAGTTTCTTTTCCGCGTACAGTCATGACGTCGATGGCGTGACCCTACTGATCGTTAGAATGCTGCAGGCGTGGACCTTTCCTGGTGTTGTGTGTCAACATTTGACCAGGGAGGGTTCATGTCCATTCTGGCAGGCCGCTCGTTGCAGTGCTTTAGCATTTTTCAGCGGTCGATGATTCAAGCCAACGAACTTCCACTGTGCGAAGTTCTCAATAGCTCTTTGTTTGCAGAGGCATTCCAGGAAGACAATGTTGTCTTCGGAACCGCCGACGAAGATGTCTTTACA
>JBDNFT010000524.1:0-1228 GCA_041689695.1 Planctomycetaceae bacterium
CCTACGGCTCGCCGTTAAACGAATTATGCTCGACAACTTGTGCATGGGTGCATATTGCCGCAATTTCCCAATCCTCAGGCTTCAATTCCCGTGCCGAGATGATTTTCGAGATTGGCAGTGCTCCATACAGATGGGGAAACAAATCACTCCCGCGCGAGGGCTCCCATTTCAAGGCGTCGCCAAGAGACTCTGCTTCTATCGTCAGCAGCATGAGATCCGTCTGTCCGGCGTAGTGCTTTTGCAGAGTCCCGGGCAGTTGATCGGCCGTCGAAAAATGCATAAATCCATCACGCAAATCGTGCGGCGATCCACCCCATGAAGTCAGCGATTGGATTTCTTTCCAGACGGCTTTAGAGCAGATTTTGTAGATGAGCATAAACGTTGATCTCTAACTAAAAAACTGACCACGCCCCGTGGCTTCAAAGGCGTTCCGAAAGTGCTGAATCTGCGGTTCGCCTTTATCATCCGGCCATAGGATGGAGACGACGTCAAATCGAGCGGGCTGTTCAAGCCGGTCATATTGTTTCAGCCATGCCAGAGCGATGCGTGTAAGTTTTTCCTGCTTGCGTGTATCGACAGCTTCAAATGGCTGACCATCATTTGTGGATGTGCGTGTCTTCACTTCTACGAAGACCATCGTCTTGCCGTCCTGAGCAATGATATCGACTTCGCCGTAGCTGTTTCTGTATTGCCTCGCGATGATGCGAAATCCCTGCTGCTTCAAATACTTCACAGCCGCCCGTTCACCTCGATCGCCCAACAGCTTGCGGAATAGATTCTTCATTTGAGACTCCGGCACCGTTGTCTCGACTTTTCCAAGTCGAGTCGTAATCAGCGAAGCATGAGCGAAATTTTGCTCAATTTCAGAAAGTTGAGTTTAGGCACTGCGCAGCGAAAAGGCGACAGCCGGAGGAACTCGAAGTCCAGGCTGTCGCCCAACGTGTGTCGGAAGCTTAAGAAACAGAGATCACTAAACGAACATTAACAGGGCTCGGAGGGCTGACGCTCAACGGCACGTGGCTTGACAAAGTAGACGTCATTCTCCCAGTGACGAAGGCCACAAATCTCGACCTGTGGCATTCATCACTCGGAAAGTGATGAATACTATTATCATCGCAACGTACCGGTGGGCTGACGCCTCACCGCTCGCCTAACCCGGTGATCTCATTTGCCCGCGTCGCTGACCTGGACTTCCCATGGCTTCGCGCGGCGTTCTTTAAGACGAGTC
>JBDNFT010000525.1:0-1790 GCA_041689695.1 Planctomycetaceae bacterium
GAACCAAAGTATCAGGCTTTGATTCCAGCTTGTCGCACAATTCAGGCAGTGCCTTTGCCGCTGAGAGAATCCGTTCCTCGCGCTGAGTTTGGGAATGTGATCTTGCGCCGAACCCCGCAGCCACCACATGCTGAATCATGGATTTTAGAATCACGCCTTTTAATGTCGGTAATCGCTGGCCTGTTTCGGTGACTTCAAGTTCTGTATTAAACAACGCGACAAGCTGCCGATTGAGTTCAGCAGCCCTGCGTTGCGTGCCCGCTTCGATGTGTCCTGCATGAATGCCTCGTGCCGATAACTCAACCGCGAGTGCCCGGATTTTAATGATCAGATCGTTCATTGTTTCGACCTTCCGATTCAGTCGATGTCCGAAGTGAAGGGAACAACGCGCCAGGCAGTTCGGAACTGCTTTTCCCACCGTCGCAGTAGGCGCGTTGAGCTCAAAGTTTACTCTGCCGAATCCGGCTTGCCAAACAACCAGGCGTGAACATGATTGACGGCCTTCAGCAGCCGCTCGTCATCAATCCGTTCCCTGTACAGGCTGCTCATGTCGTTGGCCCCGTGGCCCATGATTGCACTTGTTGCGACCTGATCACCACAACCGCCGCAGATCGTCTCAAACCCGTGCCTCAGAGCATAGAATCCGAGCCCCTCCCGCTTCATGTCCAGTTTCTTCAGCAGCTTCGAAAACGCGTTACTGATCAGGTCGTGGACACTGGTTCCATTCGGCCCCGTCCGCACCCACTTTTTGCCCGTGTGAGAAATGAAGCACAATCCGGCGTCCGCAGGATCTTTTGCCCGTGGTCGTTTCTCAATCGCCTCAGTGATCGCCTGCTGCGTTTCGGTCCACAATGGGATTCTTCTATCGATTCCGGTTTTGACTCGTGGGAACTGTAGCCAGGTGCCTTTGATGGCAGACTTCGGCAGGTTCGCCAGATCGCTGTTGCCGAGCCCACTATTCGCAGCCAGTAGAATCATCGCCTTCAACGCTGGAGAGGCTACGTCGATCAATTGCAGGATCTCAGCCGCCTCAAACATCCGCAAACCATGCTTCTCCTGTTTACGGGCTCGATGCAGCCGCATCGACTTCATTGAAGGCCTGGAAAACTGCTGACCGAAGCGAATCGGCTTCTCAATCAGTTCGTTTTCGAATGCGAAGCCAAACAGCATTTTCACCTGCGTCACCCTCTTGGCGATGTGATGTAGCCCGCGGCCCTTGCTTGTCTTGGCACGGTAGCCGTCGAAGTCGTCCGGACCACAGTCTTCAACGAGGCGAGCCTTCCCGAAGTGCTCCAGGATGTCGGCACAAGCGGCATGGTAATCCACGAACGTTCGTCCAGAGAGCTCACCTGTGTCGCGTAGTGCTCGCTTCGCATTCAGAAAACGATTGCACAAGTCACTCATCCGGATGCCGGTATTCGATTTCGCTGGCGGTAGTCGTCCGGCTTGCAGATATTCACGTTGGCGCAGATACTCGTGCTCCGCTGCTTCAGGGTTCGACCAGATCCCGAAGTAATGAATCTTGCCACGAATCTTCTTGCACCATTGGCCATTTGATGCCGCTCCGAGCGGGAAATCCTTGCGGGGCTTGGCGGGTTTCTGTTTCGTTTTCGGCATTGTTGATGAGTTTCAGTCTGGTAGTCGGTACGGTAGTCGTTACGAACATCAGAATGAACTCTACCAATGGTTTTACAGTGTTTCAATCAGTGCCTTCAACGCACGATCTATACGTCCGGCTAATCGCCAGACGCATAGATCGCAATTCGTTGAACTTAAGAATGGTCTGCACA
>JBDNFT010000526.1:0-1415 GCA_041689695.1 Planctomycetaceae bacterium
CATAACCCGGCAGACTTTCATTCTCAGTGCCCAATCCATAAGTACACCAACTCCCCAACGACGGTCTTCCAATAAACGTCTTGCCCGTATTCATCGCAACCAGCGCTGAGCCATGAGCATGACTATCGGTATGGCAAGAATTGATGACCGCAAGCTTGTCGGCGTGCTTGCGGACGTTAGGAAAGTAGTCGGAGATCATTAAACCGCTGTCACCACCCGGCAGAAAACGCCGCCAGTTCGGGGTGAGATATCCCATTCTGCGTCCACCGGAATTGATAAATCGTTTGCCTTCGGGCATCTGCTTGCCAGCATATTTCACGAGTTCTGGTTTGAAGTCGAAAGTATCGACCTGACTCGGCGCACCGTTCATCATCAAGAAGATACAGGCCTTCGCGCGTCCGACAAGGTGACCGTCTCGCGGGGCGAGTGGATTGCCATTTTGCTCGTCCGCGTGAAGTGGATTGAAAAATCCGTCACTTGCCAACAAACCTGTCATCGCAGTTCCAGCGAAACCAGCGCCCATGTTCCAAAGCGATTCGCGTCGAGTTTGTCCGCAGGGAAATTGTTGTCGCATCATTTCAATCCTGATCCAGAAATAAGGAACTATCGAATTCCCAAAGTAGACCTCACTCTCCGAGTGAGGCAGGCAGCAAAACGCGACCCTTGGCGTTCATCACTCGGAGAGTGATGGCTACTTTAATCGCAAATCAAGTGCCATCGGGCGATCATTAGTCGATATACAGGAACTCGTTGCTGTTCAATAACACGTGGCATAAAGACGCTAACGCTCTGTTCTCGGCCAACGCCGCATCGACGGATTTGAAATTATTGATTTGAGATTTCAAATGTTGTGTGGCAAGCTGGCGTTCATCTTCCGTTGGTTTTCGTTCTAAAGCAAACATCCAGGCGAATTCGATTTGCTCGTACTGCGTTGCTGCGGATCTCAAAACGCGAGCCGCAAGCGATTCGCTGCGTGCATGAACGAACTCGTTGTTGATCATTGCCAACGCCTGAGTCGGTACGGTGGTCACATCCCGCTGACCACATGGCAATGTCGTATCGCACTGATCAAAGGCTGTCATCATCGGTGGCATCAGGCTGCGAGACACGTAAATGTACAAACTCCGACGACGTTGTTCTTCCGCTGGCGATGCGTTCCAGACTGCGTCTTTGCGTGAAAACCCTTCGAGTGCTTCGGAACTAATCGAAGGTTTGAATCCTTCGCCACCAACTCGAAGATCGATTTCTCCCGATGCTGCCAGCATGGAGTCTCGAAGTGCCTCCGCATCCAGTCGCCGACGATTCGCACGCCACCAGAATTTGTTGGCAGAATCTCTTTCAGCGTATTCGGCAGCTTTCGGGTGCAATGACGACTGCCGCCATGTCCGTGACGTCAGGATGAGCCTATGAATAGA
>JBDNFT010000527.1:0-1746 GCA_041689695.1 Planctomycetaceae bacterium
CTGCTGCCATTCAATCCGCTCACGCCATACCTGCTCACGCTCGCTCATACCTCACCTCGCCAGAAAAAGTCCAGAGTCCGGAATTACACCGGCCCCAAGACTACCGACCCTGGCAAGAATGGTTTCCCCGGACGCTTACTCTTGCCGCGCTGCAGATTCTTCAGGAAAACGTCGGCCAGCGGCATCACATCGTCACGCCGATTACGCAACGGCGGCAATTCAATATGGATGACGCCCAGCCGATAAAATAAATCTTGTCGGAACCGCCCTGTATTGACTTCTTCCTGCAAATCGCGATTCGTAGCCCGCTTTGCGCAGCAGTTGACCGGTCGTCCGCAGGTACAGAGGCTCGTCATCGGCAATCAGAATTCGCTTTGTCATTTGCTGTTGATTCCTACCGGGAAATTTGGCGTGGCAGCGTGATGTTGACACACGCGCCGGATGGTCGACTATTTTCGGTGGCGATTGTACCTCCAAGAGCCTCAACCAGATTTCTCGACACCGACAGGCCAAGCCCCATCCCTTGCCGAGTGCCGGTTTTGGTACTGAAGAATGGTTCAAACACTCTGGTTGCAATCTCGTCTGAAATACCTTCACCCCGATCGGACACCAAAATCGTGATATGATCGGCCGACGTGGAAACGTCGATCGAGACTTCTCCTGACGGCGGCGATGCCTGAATTGCATTGCGGATGACGTTTAACAGAATCTGCCGGATTTCGCCTTCTCGCAGAACTGCTTCCGTCATGTCGAGTTGTTCGTGACCTACACATCGCCCAATCTGCAATGTGACCTGCACGTTTGATTTTTCAGCCACGGGCTGCAGCAGGGCAATGACATTCGAGATCACGCGGCGAAGATCGAATTTTGCAGGTGTCTGCAGGCTGGGCCGATAGAGCTGATACATCTGATGGGTGATCGAACTGATCCGTTCAATCTCGCTGTCAATCAATTCCAGCAGTTCATAGTTTTCATCGGCGGCGGACAGATTCGCTTTGAATAGCGCGAACGCGTTGCGAATGCCCGCCAATGGATTGTTGACTTCATGAGCAACTCCCGCCGCCATTTGCCCCAACGCGGCGAGCTTTTCCATCTTCAGCCGCTGCTCCTCCAGTTGGGCGATCTTTGCGGAGCGTTCCTGAACAAGCTGTTCCAGATGCTGATTGTAAAGTCGCAACTCTTCACGCAGGCGGTGGCGTTCGGTGACATCACGTACGCTGGTACGAAACCCTAGATGCTGCTTCGAGTTGTCATACATTGGTTGCCAGGAAACTGCCGCCCAATGCATCGACCCGTCGCGATGGAAAGTCCGAAATTCGACGTCGTTACCACTACCCCCAGCTCTCGCATCGCGCAGCACTGCGGCAATCTTGTCCTTGTCGTCTTCGGCTACCAAAATCAGCGGATAATCGGCCAGTTCCAGACATTCTTCCGCCGCGTAGCCCGTCATTCTTTTGACAGCCGTGTTGACCCAAAGCCGTTTTCCATCGGGCGAATGCCGGTTTTCCCAGTCATACGTATAGTCCGCGATCGCTTGAAAGCCAAACGCCCAGATGCCAGCGCTGACTTTCCATTCCGTCAGGCTGGGGGTGTATTCGACGATCTCGTGCAACGTCCTGGGGATGAAGCCGGGGACGATCAGGCCCATGCCTTTTTCGATCCAGATTACCACAATGCACAGCACACAGGCGGAGATACGAACTGAACCACATTCCAGCGCGGCGGGCATGAAAAACAGAATGGTGC
>JBDNFT010000528.1:0-1848 GCA_041689695.1 Planctomycetaceae bacterium
CTGTCAGAATCGACTCGACGTATGGATCTGATCGCGAAACGGGAGCATTACAGAGAGCAAAAAGTACCGCATTATCTGATCATTGATCCGATTGATCGCTCGATAGAACATATCACCGCCGAAGGAAGCAGCCGACACGCCGCTGACGAGACAATTGAATTCAGTCTTAAGCCAGACTGCCCGGTCTCGATCGAGTGTTCGCGCTTGTTTGATTAAGTTCTACGATGATTTGATCACGCCAGATAGCGAGTGTCTTCGATATGAATTTGCGAACGGAATTTTTCGTCCTTGTCGCGTTGCTAAGTGCGATGGTCTCTACTTCAGCAGCCATCTGCGCACAGTCTTCAGATGATGTGGCGCTGCAGCCAAAGAGGCAGGGTGCTGCTGTAAACTGGGCGCGGGACGTGTTTCCCATTTTGCAGCGGTCGTGTCTGGAATGTCACGGACCAAAGAAACAGGAAGCTGGTCTGAGATTGGATCAGCGGCGTGCGATGCGGGAATCCGCAGTTGTCGTCGCGGGTGATCCGGATGCACGGCGACTCAAGAAGCAAATTGCGGCGGTCAAAAAGGACATGGAAAAACTGACGCCGGAGACAACGCTGGTGATGATCGAGCAGGATCCACCGCGACCGGCTTACGTGTTCACACGCGGCGACTATCGGCAGCGAGGAGTGGACGTGCAGCCTGGCACTCCGGCGATTCTGCATCCACTGTCAGCGGGCTCGCCTGCTAACCCACCGAATCGACTCACGCTGGCAAAGTGGCTTGTCGATCCATCCAATCCGCTCGTCGCGCGAACCACCGTGAATCGTTGGTGGACGGAAATTTTCGGGCCGGGCCTTGTGACGACGCCAGAAGACTTTGGCATCAAGGGCGAGGCCCGTCGCATCCCGCATTGCTGGACGTTGTACTCAAACGTAGCGCACTGTATCCGAGTTTTATGAACTTCGATGCGTCGGCTCGACTGGCTTGTTCGGTTATCCGCCCTTTCGCACTTGCGAAGGTTGAGGTGGTGGATTGCTGAAACAACACCGTTAATAAGGTTTTGAGTGCATTTTTGTGATTCTGACGATATCGAATTTAATTCCGGTCGAGTCGGTTGATCTTCTCAGCAGCCGCATGGTCGAGTTTGCGAGGTTGAATTACAATGCCAGCGAGCCGACCGCGAGATGAATCCCGGAGCGATCTGTTGCGAAGGCACCGGGCAGGCTTTGCATTCGCGTGGCGAATGCTGAGTCTTCCGTGAATCGCAACCTCGCTCAGCATTGCATGTCGAGTATGGTGCCAGTCAAACAGTCACTTGATCGAGCGCTGCGGAACGAGCAAAATCGGTGACATGAGTCGTTCGGAGAAGTCTTAGGATTGTAGCGGTAAAAGTATCTGGGCAGGCAGGTGCGTTTTACATTCGGACCGCCGCCACCCAATTCTCTGACGAGGTCGATTGAGTGTCGGCTCATCCAACAGTAAGCTGGCCGCCACGTACAGAAAGGCAAATGGTGATCCGTAGGGATAACTTTGCAACTCGTACAGGAAGAGCAACCTTTCCCGCTCAGACGAAACGGCTGGCATGAACTTCGAAGAACTGATTGAAACACTTTCGAAGGGTTCTGCCACTGCGGTCACAACGCTGGAAAGCAATACTGCCGAGTTAGAGGGACTCAAAGCGTACCTTTACGTGCAGACACCCGTTGAGCAGGCACTCCGCGCGGAGATCGACAGAAACCTCAAGAAGCCCCGAGTGATCTTTGTCGGCGGCTCAGCAGTGACGGAAAATCAGAGTTGTTTCGCCGCATTCACGCTGACGATGCCACGTGGTGATGCCGGTCGTACCTCGCCCCTGAAGAATGA
>JBDNFT010000529.1:0-6201 GCA_041689695.1 Planctomycetaceae bacterium
CTCCGGAATTCTCCGTGGGGCCGGGAGACTGCAGATCGATGGACAGTCCCTGGTTGTTGTAGATCTGGACGTGATCGCGACCCTCTACTGGTGAGTACAGACTGCCCGGAAATCCAGGCCTCCGCCCAATAGACAAGTTGCTGCCGTCGCCACTGCCGTTCACGACGATCCCGGCTTCAGTATTGCCGCTGAACAGCCCATCGACGCGGAAGTAGCGATCAATATCGTCGGAATAGTTACGTCGTAGTCAATTACGAGTCCGCGTCTGTTAGGAATCGCGACGCCCGAACTGAAGTCGTCGATGCCGCCGCCCACATACAAACGTGAGAACCAAGTGTTCCAAATGACATCTGGAGAATCGAAGACAAGATGAATTCCGTCACCCCGGTTGCCCGACACGAGGAGTGAGCCGAAGCCGCCGTCATATAGATCATTCGAGCTTCGATCGAAAGAGACGCCCTCCTCGTCGGGCGAACTGATATTCCGTAGCAGGAGTCCCGTGTCGTTGGGGACTGCATAGCGACCTTCCAAGTCCGTCCCAAAGAGGCTGTTGTAGACAACCCAGCCGCGCGTATTTTCCATCCAGAGGCCAACACCATCATTGCCAGATGCAGTGACATATTGAATCTCTGCGTAGCTGTTCGAATGGTAATCTGGCGCCTGAACCACGTCACCGTCGTTCTGAATCTTGATTCCAAATTGGCCGTTGGGGACGGCAAACTTGCCCGTCGCATCCAGACCGAACTGCGAAGAGTACAGAGAGTACTCAACGTCTACGGCATTTCCTGCCGTGCATTGATCGTGGATCCATAATCCACCAAGCACGTTCCCGGATACAGTACTGGCCCCCCTGATTGTCACAACGCCATCACTCAACAGCGAATCATCCCGCTGAATGCGAACACCGTACTCGGCATTGGCATCCGCCGCACTGCCGTCCGTGGTCAGCCCGGAGTAAACCGTCTCGAGCGTCACGTTCCTGACCAATACACCGACGTCGATTCCACTGCCAGAGTTTCCTGCCGTAACTACGCTTCCCAGCGTCAGTGATTCTGCCACGTCCGCGCTGATGCCGTCGCCCGAGAAATTCCGGACGATAAGATCACGCACAAAGACATCGTCGGCAAGAATTCGCAGACTGTCAATCGGCAGGTCGTCGGAGTCTCGCTGCCTATTACCACGAATTTCGACCTGCAGCGGACCAAGAACACCGTTCACCTGATCAATATAGGTTCCCAGAATCTGCAGCTTCGCATCGTTGATGGCCGGCAGAGCCGCCATGACGGAAATCAGATGCGGACCAGGACAGGGAATGTCGAACAGAATCACGTCGGACAATGGGATCGCATTCGCATCCAGCAGACTTTGTCGCAGCGAACCCGGCCCGCTGTCCAGCGTGTTGGTAACAATCAACGCTTTGTGCAGCGAGACATCGTTGCCGTCTCCGCCTTTGTAGCTGATGACGTAGAAATCATTGCCCGCCTTTAATACATCGCCTTCCTTCAGTCCGTTGAACTGGCCCGTCACGGGTTGGTTGCCGGTATTGTTGACGATGATGAATTCATCCGTCACCAGCGGGTTAAAGGTCGGTAACCGCGAAACAACCAGATCTCCACCAACATTCACACTGCCGGCTGTGACGAACTGGTCGTATTCGGAGATCGGTGTCGTCCCAGTAATAGATACCGGAAACCTTGTCAGGTATGAACCGATCACATTAAACGTATCGGTGATGATTTGAGTGTGCCCGATAAACTCAGTTTGGTTAAGTATGCGGACTTCCGTATTGCCTGACAAGTCGCCGGGCGGAGTTTCGTTTTGCAGGAAGATGCGACCAGCATTTGTAGCCGTTGATGTGGATTCGATTCTGACATCCTGCAGAACCATGCCCGGCGTTGCACCTACAGCCACACCTTGCAGCAGAATCTTTCCGCTGCCGGTCGAACTGACGATTACGGGCGGAATAAACGATGAATTCGAATTGGCGATACTCAGGCCAGATCCAGTTCCTGCTCCGACCCCTTTGACCGTCATCTTTCCGTTTACGACTTTGAACTGGGGACCACCCCAAAGAAAAATTCCTGATCCATTTGGCACTCCCGCGCGGGTCCCGGCAGTACCTGTGACTTTCAGTTCTGCAGAACCGGAGGCGATGAATGCCGCACGCCTCGTTATCGAGGACCAATTCCTATCGTCGATGACAATCCCGGAACTTTGGTAGACAGTGCTGTTGCCTCCTGTGCCCTCGACTTCCAGCAGTCCTCCGGAGCTGGAAATCTGCGAGTTGCCATTGATTTCAACACCCGGTTGTGAGTTCTCGCCTGATCCTCCGAAACCAACAAAATTGACGCCACCTGGACCAGCCGAAATACCCACGGTGCCTTGTGAGCTTATCCCCGAGTTGCTGTGGGGAAATTGACTTGCCCAAGTCCCACTGGAAACGCCTCCTGTTCCTGTAATGGAAAGCCTTCCTGCGCTTGCATATATGTAGGAAGGACTAGAACTACCGTACAGATAAATACCGATATTCCCTCCGCCCACGGCTCCATCGGCCGCGCCGTATCCACCGTGTCCGATAATCGTCGACACGCCGTTGCTACCTCCACCAACAGTCGATTGACGGATCCTGACTCCCTGATTAAAGCCGAGTCCTTCGCCCCCGAAGCCGCGTATCGTGACCGCCCCTCCTGACGAACTCACTCTGGTGCCGGCGTCAATGTTGACTCCATGATTCTCATGTCCTGCATCATTCGATGTGGAATGACCAGGATCCCATCCGGCGCCATAGCCTTCGATTTCAACCTTCGCATGCCCGTTCGCAATGACCGTTGAAGCACGTCCGTAAACGGACACCCCCATATTTCTGTCACCACTACCGCGTCCGTATCCCGTCAGCTTGATGTCTCCGGTCCAACTTTTGACAGTCCCGCCGCCCGCGCTGAAGGTGCCTGGCAGTTCAACGCCCACATAGACCGACGCGCCGCTGCCGCCGGTGCCTTCCAACGTTATGGAACCTCCGTTTGAAAAAGAAGTCGATTCGAGAACGCCGCCGATGTCGATCACAACACCTCTCTGGTTCGACGCAGTCGCATCATTTCCGCCGTGCCCTTCCAGCGTAATCGCACCGCTGCCGGTCGTCCTAATTAACCCCTGCACGAAAACACCGTTGAAGTTGCCGATTCCGCCATCCAGAAGATTGGCCTGCAACGAAATTCCACCGTTGACGGTCGTCAGTGAGGTTTGACCGTTGACGGTGATATTCCGCTTCGCTGTCAGGCTGATCGAGCCGGTGCCGGTCGTCGAAATCTGAGCACCACTTGACCAGAACTCCAAAGCAGCATTTGGACTGACAGTTGACACCGAAAAATTCTTGTCGGCTGCCATCGTAACGGAATTTGTGATGGTCACTCCGCCATTGTTGTTCAGCGACAGATGTTTATTCTGAGTAATCGCCGCAGTGACCGGAATCCAGCCATCGTTGTCATCGCCCAGGATCAAATGCGTCGTATTGATCCGATCGAGTTCCGCGTCCGTCAGGGAAAGTTGCCAAGACTTCGGATCGAAGCCGCCGACATTGATACTTCTGTTATTGTATCGACCATGAATGGTAAAAGGATTGGTTCCCGCATTGATTGTCGAGCCGGCAGCGATCTCAACATCATCCGCGCCGATCGAGTATCCACCGCTAAAGTTGACCGTCGAAGCATTCAGCGTCAAGGTACGCAATAGAAGCGATCCGGAAACGTTAACTGTAACCGCCCCTACGGTCACATTGTCGCTGATCGTCGGAACGACGTTATTGCTCCAGTTATCGGCATCATTCCAAGCTTGCGTCCCCGCACCGCCATCCCACGATACTGCGGCCAGCAGCGTCCGATCTTCCAACAATTCGACTCGTGATCGTCGTCGATTTCGGCGTGTGCTGCTGTTGCTTCGGAATAATTGCCGCAGTGATGAAATTCGCAGCATCAGCAATCTCCTGTGTTGATGAATCTATTTTTTCCAGTCATTCTTAAGTCCCAATCAAATTCGTATCAGGTCCGTTTTCGAATCTAACTACAGAGGAACGAGTGTCCAGGGACGAAACAGGGAACTTTCAGATTAAAGTATTCCCATTCATCCCTGTGCGGCATTCACTCCTGCGTTTTGTTTGGATTCCACTGCATCAAACGAGCAAACTCCAACGTGTCGTACTCAACCTGTTGCCCGGCGATCAGGGTTCCACGAAAAGTAAAAATATGCACACACGACAAACGCACGACGTCTCCCTGAGAGACCGGCACGATCTTTTTTCCTTTGAGTATCACAGTGTCGTCGCAGACGTAGAGCATTAGGTTGACAGTGTGCGCCTGATCGGATTTGCATAAGGACCAGGCCAATTCGCTCATCTGCCGAATTGCATCCTTGCCAATGCAGATGCCACTAATTTTAAGACTCGGCCCACCAGGAAGGCTCAGAATGGCGTCGTGGTGATAGCCGTCCAGCAGAGCCACCATGTCGTGCGACTCCCACGCTCTGTGCCACTGCAGAACGCGATCGCGGCGGATAATTTCCAGTTCAGTGCCGGACGGCGTTGCGATCCGCAAGCGATGCAGTTCCGTCCCCAACGCTCTCGCCAGCCGAGTTAACGTGCCTAGATCGAGTCGTTTTCCCTGCTCCGCCTTGCGAACTGTTTTTACGTCTACGTCCGCATTTTTGGCCAATTGCTCTTGAGTTAGACCGCAACTCAGCCGGACTTTTTGGATTTCTGCCCCATTGACAATCACCCCGCGCATGAATTATCGACTCCTACTGTTTTTTGCGGCTCACTGAAGAATTGGCCCTGCACCAGTAGGTACGAAACATCTCTACACGGACCCGAAAAAGCCCGTATTCCTTGGGGCATTCAGACGTACAAAGCGACGTCATTCGCCCGATCCGACGCAGCGACTTGTGACTCGTGACTCGTTTTCACACTGCAAAATCAAATGAGGGGATCGGAGCAATTCCGTCCTGCCGCTCGCGACGCCGAGGGAGCGTTAAAAGATGACTGTGCGGCCGAGAAGGGTGGCCGGGGTTGGAGCGAGATACGAGTGAAACCCGGGGCTTCCTGCGCAAGCTCAGTCCAGCAACACTTTCCTGAGAAGATCGAATCGTCAACCGCGTTGATGCCTCGGCTTCAGGCGTACGCAAATATCTGTCAAGCGATGGCCTTCGCACACGACAAGCAGGTGATCCACCGTGATTTGAAACCGCAAAATATTATGATCGGTCGTCACGGAGAAATTCAGGTCATGGACTGGGGACTGGCCAAACTGTGTCACAACGAAGCGGATGCGTCGGCCGAAGTTGCTCCGGAGGATTCCGTCGCCGCTACGCATCTGCTGCACGCTGATCGAACGGCCGAAGTTGCGATAGGAACATTTGCCTATATGCCTCCTGAACAGGCGGAAAACGGATTTGCCGCCGACTCTCGTTCAGACGTCTTTTCGCTCGGAGGGATCTTATGCTTTCTGTTGACCGGTAGCCCGCCGTACTCGGCTGATGAAGGAATATCGGTCGACATGAAAGCTCGAAAGGCCGACCTGCAGGCAGCTAACGATCTGCTCGATCGATGTCCCGCCGATCCGCGAATCGTCAATTTGGCGCGAACTTGCCTTGATCCTGATCCCGCCGCACGGCCTCAAACCGCCGGTGCAGTTTCTGATTTCGTTCAGCAACTTCTGACTAACATAGAGCAGGAATTGCAACGTGAACGCATCGACAATGCAAAGCAACAATTGCAGGCAAACGAAGAACGCAAACGTCGCCGCCTGCGATCGGTGCTCGTCTCGGTTATCGACGTCGCAACCTTGACCGCCGTCGTGTCGCGGCGGCCCGACGACTTTTGGCTCAATCTGCGCTGGGGCGGCTATCTGGCAGTCGCAGGAAAACCGGAAGCTCTGCGATTCACGCAAGCCGCCGTCGCCTTGCGTACAAAAAGCGTTGCGGCGCGACTGAATCTCGCCACGCTGCTGGCAAATCGAAACGATTCACAGGCGGCAATTGAAGAATATCAGGCCGTGCTGGAACTCGATCCCAACGACGCCACAGCCCATAATAACCTTGGAACTGTGCTGCGTGATCTGAACCGAAGCGACGAAGCGATTGCAGAATTTCAGAAGGCGATTGAGTGCAATACAATCCCGGAATATGTCCTACCGCTGGTGAACTGGGGAAAGA
>JBDNFT010000530.1:0-6720 GCA_041689695.1 Planctomycetaceae bacterium
AGATCTATGGGCGGGTGGTTGTCGAGATGGCGATTATTCAAGAGGAACACGCCGGTCGTGAGGTGCAGGGGATTTTAATTTTTGGATCGAAAGACCTTGATCCCGAAACAGCACCGTGGTCGCAAGTGGTTTCGGTGTACTATCTCGACGAGATGCTCGCGGAACTGGAGAAAACATCCCCCGAACATCCGCTGGTTGCTTTATTTCAGCCGCTGATCGAAAAAAGCAACAAACGGCTTCACGAGAACGCGGGGCGGTATTATACTCGCATTGAAGCGTTCGCTACCGACGAGCGTTTGAAAGCGAAATTGACTGGTGTGTTCATCGACTGGCTACTTCAGCGTTTTAAAACTCTTGGAAAGACGGAGATTGAAAAGATGTTACTCGGCAAACTCCCCGACCTACGCGAAACCCAAGCCGGAAAAGATTTGATCGCTATTGGTATCGAACAGGGGATCGAACAGGGCATTCAGCAGGGTGAATTGATTGGCACCATTCGCACGTGTCAATCGTTACTGAATGGTCCATGCGACAGTGAAGAGAAATTATTGACAAAGTCGATCGACGATCTGAGTACCATGGCGACCGAACTTCAGGCGAAGCTTCGCAAACGTCTCGGATCGGACCTGCAGTAAGAGAATAACGTTGCGCCCAATGAGGACCATTCCCTACCAGCGTTGGTTGGCGGGGCTGAAAAATTGACTGGTTGCTGGTACATCATGTTGGCCGAGGATTGAACGCCGTTGCTACGAACGAATTCATAGGAATCGTTCGGGACGTCGCAAGCTCAACTGCACAGTGTCGCCGATCCGCAAATCGATCGCTTCTCCCGACAGTTGCAATGCAGAAGTATCATCGGTCGCACGCAGAATGGTCGCTCCGGCTGGAGTGTACACGTCCGCATCGGATGAATCGACGAAGGAATTTCTTCCGGCATCGATGACGCACCATTCCAGCGTCGGCCGGGAAATAACCGTCGAAATCAGTAATACGCTGGGCGACCGTGCTTGATCTCCGGCTTCCTTGTTGATGACCATAAATGGACTTGTCATCAACGACGTCACGCGTGAATCGGACCATGCGGCATCATCTGCAGACGACATCAACACAACGATCTCGCTGCATTCCAATATCACTTCGCGAATACTCCGCAGCCCGTGTTCAGCGATCGTCACGATCTCAGAACTGTCTGCGTTGTGGTCGCCTGCGTTGTGGTCGCCGGGTTTGATATCATCACGGCAATCATGGCCGGAAGCAAAAACACCCACGACGTGAAGTCCCGGCAGACGTTCTGCCGCCGATGCCAGACGCGCGGCATCAGGCCCTGGACAAACTCCCGTTGACTGCCGCCCAAGATCGACTTCAATCAACACACGAATCATGACATCTGCGGGATTCGAACATGACTGAACACATTGAGACAACAACTCCGCATGGCGAAAGTGATCAATCACCGCCGTGATTTGAGTCCGTTCAGCGACCGCCCGCAGTCGTTGCAGCGATTCCGCATCAATTAGACGACCAGTAATGATGATTTTTGAAAAGCCCGCAACGGCCAGATATTCCGCATGCACAATGGTGCGACACGATGCGAATTCGGTTACCGCCAGAACAACCTCGCGTAACAGATCTACGGGCACTTCATCAGTCAACGCCGCCGCCCAGTGAAGATTCATCGCAACAGAATGTTCATGCAACAGTCGAACATTTTCTGCAAGTGCCGACTTTGAAAATGACAAGTAAGGCGTGATCATGGAGAAGACTCCAGTTCCGCCTTCAACGCAGCCGCTCGAGCTTTCCGTTGTGGCGTGCCCCATTCGGGATGCAATGCGTCGATCACGTTGAGCATCCTGGCAGCATCTCTGAACTTGCCTTCTCGAATGGCGATCGTCACCAACTGCAATGACGCTTCCAGCCATTGTTCTTCGCCGGATTTTGATCGTTTCAGTACAGATCCCCAAAACGCTTTTTCAGATTCGGACGACGTGGCAGTGCTCACCTTCATCGCGCTGCGGCGTTGCAGAATCACCGAGGTTGACTCTAGCTGCGCGTCGCTGAGTTGCTTTGCCGTCAGCTCCTTCAGAATTGCATCAAACTGCTGAAAGTTGTCTGCAACGCGGGAGGCTGCCAAAAGCAGCGGTAGATGTTCAAGCTGTTGATCGATGGAACGCAACTTGAATTGCGTATCGCCTAAAAGATCCAACGCAAAGAAGCCGAGTTGTGGATCGCCGGGTATTGGGTCGTCCGTTTCACTCGCCTGACGAATAAGAATGTTGGCGAGTTGCCGACGTTTGTTACCAGACTGCCTGAGCAGCAAAGCTCGCGATTCCTGCATGGCATCGAATCCCAGTAACTGACGACATGCTGCGAGTACCAGAATCGCATGACCATCGGCCATGGCATCAGAAATGTGCGACTGCGGATCTCTCGCACGGTCAAACGCAGCAAGCTCTTGCAGACGCGATGTTGCATCCGTCGCCAGTTTTTTCCAGTCGTCAACTGCCGACCAGCGCGGTTGCAACGAAAACAGCAGTTTCTGAATCTGAAGCACCGGCCGAATCCAGCCTGCGGGCGGCGCGGAGGATCCGGAAATCACCGTATCCGCTGGCGAGGCAAGCACTTCATCAACATGTTGCTGCCATTCTGCGATAATGGCCGTCGATCGATCTGCGTGCGCCTGTGATGCTGGCGCTGATGCCGTTGATGTCGAATCGAAGATGGCTTCGAGCAGAATCTCCCCCGACTGTACAAGCAACATTGGTTCATCTTCTCCGGTGCCATCGATCAGCGAAACCAGTTCTTCCGCCGCCGCCACGGGATCAGTCGCGCGATTCAGCATTGCACGCCATTCATGTGCCTTGGTAGCCGTGGGCGATTCAGCAAACTTCGCGAGATGCTGATCCAACGCCTCCTGGTAAGTCGCTTCAAGCGTGCTGTGATTCTCATCCGCCTGAGTCACCGCAGCATCCCAACGGCGGCCGATCGCATAGATCCGCAGCAGATCGGACGCCGCTGACTGTTCGCGATTATTTGTTGTCTGGAACAACTCAACAGCCGCAGTGAGATCGGTTTCCGCAGCTTGCCAGTCGCTCATTCTCACGGCAAGGTCACCCGCCTGCATAAGTATCGTTGCCGCAATTTCCGGACTGCTTCTTTCAAACTTCGGACGCATTGACAGCAAGGCGTTTCTGGCTGCAGCAAAGTCGCCTGCCGCAAGCAGTTCACCGACACTTTCAATCGCTGTCGCTGCTTCCACGCCGAACTTTTCGACATGACTCAATCGCAAGCCAATCCGATCGCAGCAGTCTCGCCACACACCTTTGCTGGCAGGAATCAATCGCCGATTGAGCGACCGGAATTCATCGGCTGTCTTTTGCCGCAACTCCGCAGAATCCAGTCTCGTCAAAAGTTCGAACAATGACAGCAGCGACGCCATCCGTAACATTCCGAGCTTTTGAGATCGCAGGCCCTGTTTTTCCAAATCCAGCAAGGTTTGTAATGCTTCCGACGGCTGGTCGCGCCGCAAAAGTCCACGAATTTTTAACTCCGCCGCTGCAATCTGCTGAGCGACAGAGGCAGCGGCTGACGTCAGCGAAGTGACAGATAAATCAAATCCCTTGAAATCATTGTTGTCGAGCAACGATTCCGCCAGCAGAGCCCTCGCTCGAAAACGCATGTCGTCATCACCACTGGCTCGCATCAGTTGCTCCGCAGCTTCAGCCGCCCTGGTTCGTAAGTCCGCATCGTCGGGCTTTTGCCGCGACTGAAACAGCAGCAGTTCGGCGGCAACAAATCGCGTCCGGTCGCGAGCGGCCTTCGCCACGCTGCTGTCAATTTCTTTACGAATTTGATCAATCTGTTCCAGCATTGCTTGCGACTGCTGCAACCCTTCGGTCATCGCCTGCACTGCCAATGGCGATGGACCAACTTGCGGCCCGAACTCAGCAACCGTGGCATCAATACGAGCAATCGTGGACAGGATTTCAATTTGTCTGACACGCAACAGTAAATCCAATTCAGCACGCGGCGGCTCGTTGCGAACGAAGTCGGTGATCGTCTGGACGGCGTGAGTCAGTAACTGCGTCCGGCCGGGTTCTTTGAGAATCCATGCGTGTTGTTCGCGACTATCGGCCAGCATCAACTGCCATGCCGCGCGGTCGTCTGACGTGCGACAATTCTGTGATTGCCGATCGCAGAATTGTTCGGCGAGATCATAAAACTGCTTTGCCTGCAGTTGCTTTACAAAGTCCCGTTCCCCGTCTGCGATCTCGTCAGCCCGTACGGTTCCCGTCGTCGCTTGCAGAACAAGCGATGTCAAAAGGACGGTAATGAAAACTCGGGGTGACAGCATGCTGTCTTTATAGTGAACTTTCAGCGGAATGTTTAGGTGCCACGGTCTATTTAGCAACTTTGTTTTTGACGAGCGGGCGATCTCAAACCCCTGATTCAGGGCGAACTATGAAAAACCGGGTACTTGTAGTCTACTCAGTCAGAAATGATGCCTTCAACGGCGATCATTCGCGTGTCTCTTCCCCCCGTGATCGGGGGACAAGGTGCCCGATAGGGCGGAGAGGACTGATTGACTTATTGTCAAACGACGCTGAAGAACATACGAAACATCCGCCTCGCCCTCGCCCTCTTCCCCGTGGAACACTTGTGAAAATAGAAAATCGTTTGCGGGGGAGAGGGGACAATCGCAAGAATATCGACAGCCTCAATTCACTCCCACTGAAATGATAGACCCCCTCTCCGCTCACCAGTGGAATTGCTTCGGTTACCATTTTACCTGGCGTGCTCTATAATCGACGCTCAAAGATGATCCCACGCAACACTCAATGCAGAACTCTCATGAACTGGTCAGAACAAAGAATTTCATTTATCGGCACGGGGCAAATGGCGACAGCACTGGCCGCAGGATTTGTGCGTACACTGCTGAAGCCCGAACAAATCAGCGGATACGATCCAATTGAAGCTTCGCGCACTGCGTTCGCGGCAAAGATCGGCTCGGGAGTACACATGTTTGATTCGCCCACAGAGGCCGTCAAAAACGCCACGATTGTCATCCTGGCCGTGAAGCCGCAGGTGATGAGTGACGCATTGAAGCCACTTTCGGATTCGATCAAGACACACACGAAAACCGGACCGATTGTCGTCTCCATCGCCGCCGGGATTCCCATCTCTCGGCTGGAAGGCGGGCTGCCAATCAGCACGCGAGTCATTCGAATCATGCCGAATACGCCGTGTCTGATCGGGCGCGGAGCATCCGGTTTATCAACCGGTTCCGTGGCCTCCACCGCCGATGCGAATTTGATCAGTGAATTGATGGCCACTGTTGGACTTGTGGAAACAGTTCCAGAGTCACTGCTGGATGCTGTTACAGGATTAAGCGGAAGTGGCCCGGCCTATGTCTTTCAGATGATCGAAGCCTTAAGCGACGGTGGCGTCAAAATGGGACTGCCACGTGCCATTGCGACACGCCTGGCGGCTCAGACGTTAGTGGGTGCCGCCGAAATGGTGCTCACCACCGGACAACATCCCGGAGTGTTAAAGGACTCAGTCACCAGCCCCGGCGGCACGACGATCGCTGGTCTTCACGCCATGGAACTCGGCGGCGTCCGCGCCGCTTTGATGGATGCCGTTGAGGCATCCGCAATGCGTTCACGTGAACTTGGTCTGCATTCAAAATAATGATTGGTTCTCCACGATGTTTTTCTTGATTTTGACCGCCTTCGCATGGATAAGTTCCGGCGAATTTGCGGTTGTGTTGGCGGATGAAGCTCGTCAGGGCGGTAGCGCTGCGGAGGCTGATCTGGTGCTGTTTCCAGAGCTGACGGATGATGGCTCAACGCACTTCCAGCCGAAGATGCTGGCGACTCTGATCGCCTATTGTGCGGCAATCATGGCGGCGTCCGTGGGCGGCGGCTGGCTGCCGTCGATCGTTCGACTCACGCACACTCGAATGCAAACCATCATCAGTTTCGTGGGAGGACTGATGCTGGGGATTGCATTGTTCCATCTGTTGCCGCATTCTGTTCACGGCGCAAATTCGATAGATGATTCAGTATGGTGGATGATGGCGGGAATACTCACCATGTTCCTGCTGATTCGCTGCTTTCATTTTCATCACCATGGCCCACTGGAGATTTCGACGGCTCAGGAAGATCCCTGCGCGGGACATGATCCTCACGACCATGATCACGACCATGATCACGACCATGATCACGACCATGACCATGACCATGATCACGACCATGATCACGACCATGATCATGACCATGATACTCCGCGCGTGCAGCAGCATGAGAGTCATAGCAGTGCGGGACTTCTACCGGTGATTGGTCAGCCGTATTGTCATCACGCTCATCAGTTGAGTTGGCTGGGTATTGCAATTGGTCTTTCGCTGCACACATTGATTGATGGCATCGCGTTAGCAGCCAGCGTTGAAGCGGCAGCCAAGTTTCCTTCGCGGACTGTGTTTTATGGGCTGGGTACGTTCCTGGCGATCATGCTGCACAAGCCACTGGATGCAGTGTCGATCACTTCGTTGATGGCGGGCAGCGGCTGGAAGAGTCGGTCACGATTTTTTGTAAATCTGATATTTTCTATGATGTGTCCGATCGGAGCGGCACTATTTATGCTCGGCATCCGACAGTTCAGCGGCATGCAGGACACGGTTGTCTGTTCAGCGTTGGCGTTTTCCGCTGGCGTATTTTTGTGTAT
>JBDNFT010000531.1:0-2315 GCA_041689695.1 Planctomycetaceae bacterium
CCCATCTGCTTCAGGAGAAACGAGGAGAGCGTGCAATTCGTGAACCCCAGCACTTCCTGTTCGATCGTCGTCAGGGATGCATGCTTGGCTTCAGCGGTCTTTAGAATGTCCACGTATTTTTCGGGCTCTGCACGCAGCAAGGCAAGTTTGCCAAGGCCGGAGAGAAGGTTCGTTGTGTAGCAGTCGCCACAGAAGGCATTCGATCCGAATTGCGTCGCAAGGACCTCGGCGGCTGTCGCCTGCACAAAAGTTCGCAGCCAAAATCGGCGAAAGTAATCAAGATAGTCCGACGTCTCCATTGATTGTCGTGCCAGCGAAAAGCTCAATACCAGCGACGCGGTCGTGCCCCGACCAAGCATAATAACAGCCCGCATGAGATCGGTGACTTCACTTCGGCTGCCGTAGCGAGCGGAATTTGCCGCCTTGAGCAATCGAACGACAATCGCTGGATCCTTCCGAATGACCTCAATCAGAGCTTCATTGGAACTATTGGGATCATGGAAAATCTTGACAACTTCAATCGCAACCGTTGGAAGTGACGGCAATCGCGAGTATTTCGAAAAGTCGATGTCGTTCATATCAGACAAGGATTTCATTAAAGTTCAGAAGTCGATCGCAATTGAAATCACATGAGTCGAACCAGCGCGGCGCCCGGTTTTTCAACTCTACGACATATTGGGAAGTGTGCCCGCAAAATAACATCGGGGGATTTCCCGCAAAGTTGCAGGCCGATTGGACTTTTCATGCAGAGTTACGTGTGTTTTTATTCCGACCTGACGCAAAAAGTATCAGCCAGAATATCCGCTACAACCGGTCCATTCTTGACGTGGCCTCTCCGAACGTTTACCCTTGTCGTTTCAACACCGTAATTTCCTGCAAATTGGATGTTTTTGACGCAGGATTGATTAGTGGGTACAATTCAGATCAACCTCTCGGTGTGTTATTGGCCGATGTGAGTTGTAACCCACCCTCGAAAACTCCGCGATTCTCCCCGAATCGCTTACAATCTTTCCGGTTCCCCGCCTCTTTGGCCGGAGTTATCAAATGCTGACATTGCTTGGACGACCAACAAAATACTGTGACGGCGTATCACGTCGCAGCTTTATGAAAATCGGCGGATTGTCGATGGGAGCCATCGGTGGCGTGAATCTCGCCAGTATGTTGCGAGCGGAAGCCGCGAACGGAAATGCCAATGCCGGATCACAAAAATCCGTGATCAATATTTTCCTCGGTGGAGGTCCGCCGCATCAGGACATGTGGGAAATCAAAACCGAAGCTCCGCGCGAGATTCGTGGTGAATTCAGTCCCATTGACACAAATGTTCCCGGCATTCAGATCGGCGAATGTTTTCCAAAACTCGCTGCGATCATGGATCGTCTTGTTGTCGTAAGATCCGTTGTTGGTTGTTCCGGTGCTCATGATGCGTTTCAGTGTATGACAGGCTGGGATCGCCGCAACGTCGAATCTATTGGTGGCAGACCTGCGATTGGTTCGGTACTATCGAAAATGTACGGACCGCGAGATGCAGGCATTCCACCAGCCGTCGCGCTGGCTGCGAAGACGGCACACGAACCATGGTCAGAACCTGGCTCTCCGGGATTTCTGGGATCTGCCTTTCAGCCGTTTCGACCAAACGGAAGTGGTATGGATGATCTGACCCTCAATGGTGTTTCGCTGGATCGACTGGAAGATCGACGATCACTGCTGAAGGGACTTGATCAACTCAAACGTTCGGTTGATGCCACAGGAACGATGAAGGGCATGGACTCTTTCACCGAAGCAGCGTTTGGCGTGCTGACGTCAAGCAGTCTGGCAGATGCACTGGATATCAGCAAAGAGCCACAGGAAGTTCGCGAACGGTATGGTGACGGAAAACCATACAAGTATCAGTACGATGGTGCCCCCACCTGCAACGACCACATTCTTATGGCACGTCGACTGGTCGAAGCCGGTGTCCGTTCGGTGACGCTCTCGTTTGGCCGCTGGGATAGTCATGGCGACAACTTCAATCTCGTCCGCGATCATGGCGGAAAACTTGACCAAGCGGTCAGCGCATTGGTTCTGGATCTTGAAGAACGGGGCATGCTGAATGATGTCACGATTCTCGTTTGGGGCGAGTTTGGTCGCACGCCGCGAGTTAATCCTGGGGCAGGGCGAGACCATTGGCCTCAAGTGAGCTGTGCTCTGATGGCCGGTGGGGGTATGCGTACCGGACAAGCCATCGGAGCGACGAATCGTCTTGGTGAATACGCAGCCGTGCGGCCTGTCGATATGCAGGAAATCGTCGGAACCGCGTATCACAATCTGGGGATTGA
>JBDNFT010000532.1:0-5991 GCA_041689695.1 Planctomycetaceae bacterium
GATGAACGACAACGCACAGCCTCTTTTTGATGCTCTGTAATTGAACTTCGCGTCTTTTGTTCATACGGGGACCGCTTGAATCAATAATCTCCCCGCCCTAACTATCCAATTAATTGTTAGCGGACACCGACTATTGGTGTGGGCGGCAATCAGTAGTCGGTGTTTCAAGTCCGTAGAGACTATTGAAATTCATCAACCGGTGTCCGAGTACACGACCACCAGCCACATCAAGGATGATGGCCATGAACACGTTCTTGTTGGTTGAGTTGACCATTACATGTTTGCAGCAGTCGCCCATACAGTAAACCCAGTCAACTTGCCACTCAATGCCATCGTGGCCATCGAAGTCGGACGCGGGTATAGACTCGAAGTACGGCCAGAAGTCGATGATCGGTCCACCATCTGTGACGCGAGAAATCGGTTCGATGACGGTCGCGAGAGACGCTTTTTCATCGAGATGCGTCACATCCAGACTCGCAATATTTGACGTCGATCGGCACAATACAGCGAGTTGACTACTAAAGCCTGCCATATCATTCCCGCCCGGTATTTCCGTATGTTCCGTTTTCTTCGCCGAACTTCATCGCGATTTTTGCTTGAAACAACGCTTTGCGTGTTCCTCACAAGTTTGGTGTCTTCACTCGAAGTGCGTGGTGATGAGGCTGCCGTTGAGGATACGATAGAGACGTCGATTGTCCCATTTCTGAAATCGTATTGCCTGGACTGCCACAGCACCGAACAGGCTGAGGCTAAGCTGGATTTAAGCGGGTTTAGACTGGAATCGGATGTTGCTGCTGGCCATCAGATCTGGAATGAAGTCATTCATCGAATCGAAGCGGGCGAAATGCCGCCCGCGAATCATGAACCACGTCCCAGCGCAGAAGAAAGCCTGGACTTCGTTGATCGTGTTGCTGAAATCCTGAAAGCTGAGGCGACGCGGAATGCTGGCGACCCTGGCGATGTTCCCATTCGGCGGCTAAGCAATGCGGAGTACAATTACACCATCCGCGATTTGACCGGTGTTGATATTCGCCCGACAAAAGAATTCCCAGTCGATCCAGCCAACGAAGCGGGATTTGACAACTCAGCGGAATCACTGACATTGTCACCAGCCTTGATGAATAAATATCTCGCGGCAGCTCGGGAAGTGGTGCAGTATCTGGTGCTGAAGCCGCATGGTTTCGATTTCGCGCCGCATCCAGTGATGACGGATACGGATCGCGATAAGTATTGTGTGAATCGCATCGTCGCTTTTTATGAACGACAACCGACAAAATACATAGACTATTTTCTGGCGGCGTGGAGCGTTAGAATCGCAGGTGGCGATGCAGCGGCGACGATTCCGCAGATTGCAGAAAAGCATCATGTCAGTCCCAGGTACCTTGCTATGGTGTGGCATGTTCTCACTGAGACAGATGACAATGCGGGGCCGATTGAAATTCTGAGATCGCTGTGGCGTGAGTTGCCGGACGATAGTGTTCAACAGGACGCGGCCCATGAAATCTGTGAACGCATGGCGACGTTTGTTTCAACGCTGCGACGTGAGCTTGAACCAAAAATCGATGGACTGAAGTCTGAAGGGATTCACAGCGGTGCGCAGGCGTTTGTGCTTTGGAAGAACGATCAATATGCTGGACTTCGGCATCACTACAATTCGAACGCTCCCATTGATGAGGCTGAATTACAGCCCGCAAACCTTGTCGAAAAAGCATTAATGCTGCCGCTGGATGGCGAGCAACGTCGACAGTACTGGGCCGCTTTGAAACGCTTCGCGAGCGTCTTTCCGGACGCATTTTACATCTCCGAACGTGGTCGCGACTATGTCGGCGTGCCTCGTGACAAGCAGGAGAAAGGCCGCCTGCTCAGCGCCGGTTTTCACAGCATGATGGGTTACTACCGCGACGATGCACCGCTTTGTGATTTGATCCTTAGCGATGACGCGCAGAAAGAATTGGATGCGTTATGGCAGGAACTGGATTTTATTGCGTCGGCTCCGATGCGTCAGTACACAGGATTCGTATGGTTCGAACGCACAGATTCCACATGGCTGCGTGATGCCGAATTCGATTTCGCGCGTGCTGAGGACCATAACGTCACATCAGAAGCCATGATTCAAAGGCTGCGTGATGCTTATCTGGCAAAGGCCGAACGCAACGGCGGGACCGAGATTCCTCTGAAGGCCATTCGGGATTTCTTTGACAACATTAATCGACAGGTTCGATGGGTTGAAGCCGCTCGACTTGAAGCCGAATCCAGCCATCTGCAGGCACTGGCTGAATTTGCCGCCCGCTGCTATCGCCGTCCGCTCACCGAGTCTGAACGCGAAGAGTTACCTACGTTTTATACGTTGCTGCGGAACGATGATGGTCTGACGCATGAAGAAGCGATTCAGGATTCCATCGTGTCGCTATTGGTCTCGCCGCGGTCCTTTTATCGTACGGACCTTGCTGGATCAATCAACGATTCGCAGATTGCGGATTCAGTGTCGTTAGACGCTTCGAAGCGAACGTTATTGAGTGATATAGAACTCGCCAGTCGCGTAAGCTATTTTTTGTGGTCAAGCATGCCGGATGAGCAACTGTTGCAGACCGCAGTGACCGGCCAACTTCATAAACCTGATGTGCTGCGTGTGGAGATTCAACGCATGCTGCAGGATCAGCGTTCAAGTGCATTGGCAGTAGAATTCGTCGGAAATTGGCTGGGGTTTCGACGCTTTGAAGAACACAACGGTGTGGATCGCGAACGATTTCCGCAATTCACGGATGAACTTCGATCAGCAATGTTCGAAGAACCTGTGCGATTCCTGGAAGACTTGATTCGCCATGATCGACCTGTCCTGGATTGTCTTTACGCAGATCATGCATTCGTGAATGCGACATTGGCCAAGCACTATGGCATTGAATTTCCATCGAGTGCCGGTGAATGGCTGCGCGTGGATCGTGTGGGCACTTCCGGACGAGGTGGCTTGATTCCAATGTCTGTGTTTCTGACTCAAAACTCACCCGGCTTAAGAACCAGCCCGGTGAAGCGAGGCTACTGGATTGTCAAACGTTTGCTGGGAGAACACATCCCGGCTCCGCCGCCAAACGTGCCTGATCTGCCGGAAGATGAATCCCGCTTGGGCGAATTAACACTCGCTGACGCACTGGCCAAACATCGCGAACATGCCAGTTGTGCCGGATGCCACAACCGATTCGATTCGATCGGTTTGGTTTTCGAAAACTACGGCCCGATCGGCGAACTGCGGACCGTGGATTTAGGAAATCGTCCAGTGCAGACTGCGGCGACGTTTCCGGATGGTTCAGTGGGCAACAATCTGCATGATCTGCAAAAATACCTGAAAGAACACAGAGAACGGGACTTTGTCGATAACCTGTGTCGTAAGCTGCTGGCGTTCGGACTTGGTCGAACTTTACTGCTATCCGACGATCTTCTGGTTGACGCAATGCAGCAGAAGCTGCAAGATGATGATTACAAATTCAGCAGCCTGATTGAAACGATTGTTAGAAGCCCGCAGTTTCTGGCGCGAAGGCTGCAACAACACTAACCCGAAGGGTGCGTGGGACGTTTTATTGTCAGGACGATGAATCGTAATTTGTGTTTCTAATCGTCCTGACCTTCATCGTCCCGTCAAAATGAGATTCGAAATTCATTCACCGGACAAGAGCTGATGAATGGGGGTGCTTTTATTGTTCCCCGGCAATTTTTCGCGGACACGTTTTTTGAAATCGGAACCTCAGATGCGTCCAAAGTCTGAACAAATCGCAACTGCATCATCTGTAAAAATCCCACGCCGCATTGTACTGCAGGGCACTGGCGTGGCTATGTCTTTGCCGTGGCTGGAGTCGGTTCCCGTTTGGGGACAGGAAACTGCTGCAACTTCTACGTCAAGTGAAGCCAGCAGCGCGACTCCTAAAAGATTCGCCGCGTTATTCATGGCGTGTGGAATTAATCAGGATCACTGGTGGGCCAAAGGTGCGGGTTCGGAAATGGAACTCAGCCGCTCCCTGGCACCGATGGAATCGCTCAAGTCGAAGATGAATGTCATTAACGGCCTGTTCAATAAGAACGCTACGGGCGTTGGGATTCACCCGGGCCAGACCGGCAATATTCTTTCCGGTGCTTCGCTGCAGAAGGGATCGGAATTGAAAGGCGGCATCAGTGTTGATCAGATGTTGGCCAATCATCTTGGCCAGCAGACGGCTCAACCAAGTTTGGTACTCGGGTGTGAGCAACCAGTCACGGGCTATCACGAAACCAACTTTTCAATGGCGTACAGTTCGCATATTTCCTGGCAGAATGCGACGTCGCCTGTTCCGATGGAAGTGTATCCATCACTGGCGTTTGACAGTCTGTTCGACAATCGCGGTAACCGCCGCAACACCAGTGTATTGGATCGCGTGCAGGAACATGCTGCCAGCCTGGGTCGTCAGGTCAGCGCGAGTGATCGGACACGACTTGAAGAATATCTGACCAGCGTCCGCGAAGTCGAAAAACGCATCGAACGAGCTCGCGACGAACAAGATAAAGCGACCGACAACGCCTCAGCAAAAGGCCAGCCGCTGGTCACGATGAAACGTCCGGACAACGGGCTTCCAGAAGACATTCGGGAACACATGAAACTCATGTGCGATGTCGTCGCGTTGGCGTTTCAAACGGATAAGACTCGTATCGCAACACTGCTGCTGTGTCGGGATATTTCCGGGTTGTTCTATCCGTTCCTTGATGTTCGCAAGGCGCATCATTCTGCATCGCACGATGATCGATCGGACGACTTTGAACGCATCTCCCGCTATTACGTCAGTCAGATGGCTTATCTCGCAGGCCGACTTGATGAGATGAAAGAAGCCGACGGCAGTGTGCTTGATAATTCATGCCTGGTGTTTGTAAATAACATGTGGTCCGGAAACAAACATGACTCCAACCGCTTGCCGCTGTTCACGGTCGGCGGCTTGGGTGGGACGCTCGAAACCGGCCGAGTTCTGGATTACTCCGAACGGGGCGAAGATGGACGCAAGCTCTGCAGCCTGTACCTGTCGCTGATGCACCGTATGGGATTACCGGCGGACAAATTCGGCGATGCCACGGCTCCGTTGGCAGACTGTTGATTCAGTCAGAAATCTGAGCCGCAAGGCGTTAGATGCGTTGCGCACCGAGTGGCCCGAAATCGCTCATGTTTAACCCGCAGCACCACAAACGGAAAGGCATACGCCATGAAGCGAGTCGATTTCATCAGCCCGGCGGCACGACTTGAGGATGCGTTAAAGCAGTTAGAGGCCGCATGGATGGCCACTCGGGAACATTGGAATGATCCCATCAGCCAGAAAGTTGAAGACGAATACCTACTGTCAATTCATGGCCAAGTCCGCACAATGCTGGATGCAGTGAGCAAAATGTCGCTCAAAATGCGAAAAGCCGAACAGGAATGCCTTCATCCACGCGAACGCAATGTTTCAATTTAAGTGAGCCGCTCAAGAACATTGTCGATGAGATTGTAATGCTTGGCTTCTTCGGCTGACATGAAGTTATCCCGGTCGGTGTCGTCTTCGATCTTATTCAGCGTCTGACCGGTGTGCTTCAATAGAATGTCATTCATTCGAGCCTTAATTCGCAGCACTTCTTTGGCGTGGATTTCCAGCTCAGTCGCCGTACCTTCCATACCAGCCAACGGCTGATGAATCATAATACGAGCGTTGGGCAGCGCGTTGCGTTTTCCAGGAGCGCCCGCCGTTAACAAAATCGCGCCCATGCTGGCGGCCTGACCGATACAGTACGTCGCAACGTCGCAGGTGATGTACTGCATCGTGTCGTAAATCGCCATTCCCGCAGTAATTGAACCACCAGGGCTGTTGATATACAGATGAACGTCAGCTTTTGGATCGTCGAACTGCAGGAACAGCAATTGAGCAACAATGCTGTTTGCAACATCGTCGTTAACACCGCTGCAAAGGATAATGATTCGATCCTTCAACAGGCGGCTGTAAATATCCA
>JBDNFT010000533.1:0-2687 GCA_041689695.1 Planctomycetaceae bacterium
GAATGCATCGCCCGACTCCTCTACGATGCGGTACTTGATATCGGCCGTTTGGCAGGCGGTCTCCAGATCGTGGACGGACTGTTCAATCTGAGAGCGCGCAATCTCCATCCGCTCCGCGCGAATTAACTCGCGACCGGGCGCTTTCAGCAGTCCGATACCCTCGCAGCGAACGCGGCCCCTGTCGAGAACGGTTACACCGGTCACCTCAGCATCATGCGATTGCGCCACGGTGATGGCCCGTTGAATCGCCACGGGTGTGTAAGTCGTACCTGCCAACCCAATCAGAACACGTTTGATCATCTTCATGCTCCTTGATTCTCGTAGGCCCTCAGTGCTCTGCAATTCTTAGCTGGCGGCCAAAGAGGGCTGTGATCTGTGTGATTCTCCGTGCTTGAAAACCAGCTCCGTCCGTTGACCTCGGGAAATCATCGTTTTGGCCCCTCTGACTTTATTTCGGAATCGGCAACCGCAATGACGCCAACAGACGCTCGATCTGCCCATTTCCGCCGACCCCACTTCTCAAGCCCCACGATTGCATAGACCACCACGGCGGTCAGCAGGAATCGCCACCAGGCGTCCCAACCAATCGGCGAGCTATGGAAGAACCGGTTCATGAACGGCGCGTAGGTGAACAGTAACTGCAACGCCACCATGCTCCCCACGCCGCCCCAGATCCAGCGATTCGAGAACACCCCCAGTTGAAACATCGATTTCGTCAGCGAACGGCAATTGAACAGATAAAACAATTCCACCATCACGAACACGTTGACCGCTACGGTTCGGGCATGGGCGTTCCTGGCCGCCGTGCCCAGCCCCCACTCGGCCCCCTTACCCAGCGCCCACCCGAACGATCCAAAAGCGCCGACGAGCATGATCAGGGAAACGAGCAAGATTCGATGTCGAGCCCTTTTTCGGCGTCCGTTCCCAACAACTGCAGGACTTCCCCCGCAGGAAGTTGGTGTAGATTATCTCCGACTAGTACATCCACGGCGTAGTCTTCCTGGGGCTATTTGAGAGAGCGTGACGGTCGTGCGGCATGCCACGGTCGAAGGTCCTGCTGGCGATTCGCGCATTAACGTATTTCTTGGTGGGCTTTTTGATCTCAGAGCGAACGCAACGCTCATCGTCGCTCGCAAATGGCGGTTTCAATCATTCAGGCAACCCTTGAGCGAATCGGTCTTCCTCGTCTGCTTCTCGGTCAGAACACGCTGGTCCGTGGATTTTCACTCTGTGAATCGCAACCTCCTGCGGCGCGCAGAACCCCAATTGCACACGTTCCCCATGAATTGCAACTACGGTCAGCTCAATATCGGGGCCAATGACAATTCGTTCCCCACGTTTTCGGCTTAAGATCAGCATGTTTCGTATCCTGGTATTTGCGGGACAATTTCGATCCGATCAAAAAACGCATCGGAACCGTTCGCCAAAGTACTGGACTAACGCTCCGATTGGCTCGGTGCGACAACATCAACGATCATTGACCATGCATTGCGAACAGCAACGAAGGGCTGCCAATTTCGATCTGAGTCAGCAGTTGACTCAGCCGATATGGTTTTCGGAGCCACCGGACGAGCGTCGGGTTCGCTGAATCATTGAATTTGTCACGCGGGTCGTCGTCTGCGATCAGGATCATCGGAGTCCGCGACATGTTCGGATGATCGTGCATCAGACGGATGACCCCATCGCTGCCACCCCAGAGTAACCCATCATCGAGAACCATGACGTCAGGCACGAAGTCGCACAGGATGTCGGCGCATTCGAGCCCGTCAGAAGCGGCCTTGACCTCGTGGCCACGCTGCATCAAGTAGCGCGATGCCAGTTCGAGCATCGTTTTGTCTCCATCTGCAATCAGAACTCGCATTTCAATTCCTTTATTTTGCTATTGCCGAGCCAAGGGAGATCCCGCCGATTGAACCGAGCACGAGTTTGCAATGTCTGCATCCGAGTCATTGATATCTGGCGCGCTTCAACGACGGGATTCTGTCGCACGACGTGAACTTTTGAAATCGAAGCAAAAACCATTCGGGTGTGGTGGATTCCGCCATGCCTGTTTTCGCGCGGGATCGCTACACCAGGTTCATGAGGAGAAGAGTGCTCCCGAGGATGTGGTTGAACCTGATAGACTTCAGCACGGGCGTTTTCAGAAAATGGCAGTTTCAGTCATGGTTTGCATTATCGCCTTTTCTGAAATCACCCACGTCTCGTGTTGGTATCGTTGTTGGAACGATCAATATGGGACGCAACTTATTCTTTCGTGCCGCCAGGAACCGCTGTCTCCGCGTCGCGTGCCATGGTCCATGTTTCGTTCCGTAAAAATTCAGATGATGTCTTCATCATGAACCACTAACAGGGAACAGGGCAGTTTCTGCACAACGCGCCGCGCTGTGCTTCCCAGTAGCACTCGAGTCACTCCCGTTTTTCCGGTAGCACCGATGACAATCAGATCGTGCTGAAATTCAGCGGCCATCGCCAGGATCTCCGGCCCCGGCCATCCTTGTCGGACGATTTGACTCCACGTGATACCCTCGAAGTCCACGGTGTCGAGCACCGCGTGAAAATCCTTCTCCCACAGTGCGGCATAGTGTTCCTGAACATTCCTGACGGCCTGACCCTCTGCGGCGGTTGTCACCCAGTTCACTTTGGGCACCACGGACAGCACTGTGAGTTCTGCCTGAAACGCCTGTGCC
>JBDNFT010000534.1:0-4656 GCA_041689695.1 Planctomycetaceae bacterium
GGGCTGACGCCACTCCGCTCACATTCGTCACGCAGACTATTCGGTCTTTTGATGCAGCGTGGCACGCCTCTTCAAATGCGCTAGTCAACAGCTACAGTTCTGTTTCGCCACCGTTGATACTGGATAGGCTGCGCAGGACAACGGTATCCATCACCTCCGAATAAAATCGCACGCTGCCGTCGCAACTGACAGCATTCGTGCCACCGGGATGTTCGCTGCCAAGAGACACGCTGTTGAAATTGTTTTGTGTTCCCAAAGAAGCCTCGTTGTAAAAATCCCGATTGATCGGCGACTGGACATTCTTGCACCCAGATATTGGGCTTCCGGAGGGACTGGAGTGCGACCCGCGAACCCACGAACGATAGGAGTTGGCGTTTTGCCAGGAGATTTCGCCGATTGCAAGGGAGTTGGAGGTGCCGTCGGAGATGTCGCGGAAGCTGCGAACGGCATCCCGTGTGAACAGGCCATGTCGACTGTAGTCTCCATAACCGGGCGTCGATTCATCGACGTCGTATAGTCCTCCCTGCGGACGATCTCCTCTTGGCCCCATGATTCCTTAGTAATTGCATGTATACGTGATCGTTTCGCCGCCGACATCGCCTTTCGAAATCGAACGATCAACAACCCCGCTGGGACACAAAACCATGCCAATGCGCTGCAACCCGTGTGGATCATTTTTTCCACTCGCAAGATAGGAGCCGGAATTCATTGAAAACTGTTCGAAAACGGCGACCTGTTCAATCATTGGCAGAATAGAAATATGCCAGCTCAGTTCATTTGCCGTTTGACCGCCGATTGGAAAAGCACTGTGAATCTCGTGATAGGAATGCAGCGCCAGACCAAGTTGGCGAAGCTGATTCTGACATTGAGTTCGACGCGCTGATTCGCGAGCTTGCTGCACGGCTGGCAGCAATAGCGAAACCAGCACCGATACAACGGCCGTCACAACCAGCAGTTCAATAATCGTGAAACCGTGACATCGGCGAGCAGACGATCGTAACATAAAACACTCCTGTTAAACGATTCAGGATGTTGACCTTGATCGACGCCAGTACACAATGGCGGCGAGCACGAGAATTGCGTCAACAAGAACAATCGCGTTCGTCGTAGTCAGCAATGACTGATTTGTGGGCACCTTCGAAGACGCGGACGATTGTGCTCGATAACGGCTCCGCATTGCCTGAGCCGACGGTTGAGGCAGGTAGGGATTGATCGGGCTTGTCAAATGCCCGTACACGGACTCCAATTGCTGCTCAATGGCCTGATCGCGTACCAACGAGATGCTTGAACCCGCAGTCATTGCCGCCGGAAGATCTTTGGTTGCCAGTCGATGGATATCGGCCAATGCCATTGCCGTTTCGTTGTCATATCCACACAGTAAGCTGTAAAGACTTTGTGGATGCGTCAGCGAACGCCGACGCTCAACATGCAATGTGATACTTGCCAATTCCTGAAGCAGTACATCATGGGACACCGGCCCGTTTGGCTGTTCTCGATCGGTCTGAATCTGCTCCCAAATGGGTTCAAGCCGCGCGTAGAGCTGCGCGGGAGTGCGAGTTGTTTGTAAGAGCAACCACGGACACGCTGGCAATGCAAACGATACGAGCAACAGGCATGTAATAGTCAGTGGCTTCTTCCACGGCTCCAGCGTTCTCCAGATCCAGAAAACCGGGTACAAGAGACCGGTTGCGGCGGACGACACCCAATTCAAAAGCAGTTCTGCGATGTGTGCAATTGTGCCAGAATAACGCTGTGGCGTAGCGCCGCGCGAACCTCCAACGCCAACAGATCGATTTGTGCCTTGCAGAATCTTTGCCGCTGCCGCACTGGGATCGGGAACCAATCCAGGCATTTCCACCACAGCAACATCTCGAATTGCTCGCCACTTGCCCGCCATGCCCTGTCGAACCAGTGTGTCCTCCGGCAAGACACTCTTGTCAGCAAACGATCTCAGTTCGGCGGACGTGATCGGCCCCAGAATCCCCTCCCTCGTTTTAACATACCAGCCGTCAATCATGAGGGATCGCCTTTGTTCTGGTCACCGTCACGGTTTGAAAGTCCAAAACTTGTCCGGACGGATGCATGACAAGCGCCGTCCAACCGTCGATCTGATCGAGGGCCTTGACGCCGGTGCGATGAAAGTCGATTTGACGAGTCATGCCGTGAACGCCTCTCTCAATCCAGCGCACGACACAATTATTTGCCGCTTGGTCACACCAAATTTCTTCGACGTCACCGATGGTGGTTCTCGATATCGACCAAGCTGCAATGTTTTGGCTCGGCGAGCGTATCGTTTTTTCAGTCCTCGTCCAGTCGCAGAATTTCACGACACGGTCAGTGGCGAACGCCAGAAGTGGTGCCAGAAGTAAGACTTCATCAAGTCCGCCCGAGCCCCTCTCAGTTTCGGTGTCTCACCATGCTGTGTCACGAATCGCTTCGACTTCCAAACGGGAGCGTCCTGGTTTCCTCTCATCTGATTGTTGAGCAGAAATACGCGGAATTCTTGCCGAGCTATCGCGGGGGCATCGTTGAAGACCGACTCGCCAATTATAGTATTCAGGAGTACGCGAACCGACATTGTCGTGACAGAATTCCTGTCGCCGATGACGCACTTCCCGCCATATTTATCCGTAGCGATACCACCTCCGTAGTCAGATAGTCGGCTATCACGCACGACACGCCATGAATACACAGGATCGCGCTGAGTAGCCGACTTTCGATCGGAAAGTTGGTGCGAATCACTTTCCGTTGCTGGTGTTCCGCTGCGGAGGTCAGGTCGAGCTTGTTGCAGGGAAGCAACTCGGTGACGAATATTTTGGATCTTTACGACGTTCGAATCTCGGGAGCAGATTTTCCAGATGCACTGTTCAGCCAGTTCTTTGTCCGACAGATCCGCACCCAGCCATCCGTTCAAAAACACCTGGATTCGCTGCTGGCTGCGATGCAACCGTATGTCGTTCCAACCATTCTTCAGAGTCCGCTGTGCTTCGGCGCGAAGGCATTCTCCTGTTCCGACATCGGCATGCTCCAGCAGGAATCGAGGATTGTTCACTGTGGCCGCGTCGGAATTGGTTGCCGAAGTTAAAGCGACATCTATCGCAGATGTGTCGTCCAGCCATATTTGAACATGCAGCTCCGAGTTATTGGAAGACGCAAGTGACATACTGTTGGCTGCAGACTCACTGGAAGCCGGAAGCGGGGTGCAAAGCTTATATGGTTGCGTGCAACGTTCAGACGCTGGAGGAAGTCGGAGCATCCAGTTGTAAATCGCTGGTGGAGCGTACGCGGGATCCCAGGCATTATGATCACGTCCGGGTAGTTCACTGACAAGCGGACTCAATCCGGCATGCAGCCAACTCTGTCTTGTTGTCTCGGCTTCCGCCGACATCGTGGGTGAATCACCGGAATTAAAGAAGACCCAAATCGGCATACCAGCGGCACCAAGCCGCTGCGGATCACCGGCAGATGTTGTGCTGACCGAAACAACACCGGCAAATCGTTCGGGAAACGCCGATGCCAAGGCCAATGCTCCAACGCCTCCAGACGATGGCCCTGTAATAAAGACACGGTCAGGATCACCATAATACTGAGCAATTGCCTGATCCAGGATCTCGATCGCCGCAATGCCGTCGTCGCTGTCCGGTGCCCATCGGCCTCCTGTCGAGCATTGCGGACAGACAACCAAAAAAGGCAAGTTCCCGCGCCGTCGCCAGAGATCCTGACCGAAGTTGTTACTGATCTGAAACAAGCCATCGTCCCCGTTTTCACCGACACCGTTGAGAAACAAAAGCACGGGTCTCAACGACTTCACATCATCGTGCGGAACGCCGATCATTGCTGCCGAATTCGAACTCGACGAAGTCTCAAACTCCACTCGCTGTAAAGCGACGTTCAATCCCGGCACTGCCAAATACGTCCGAAACGCCCATCTCGACGCAACAATCAATGCCACTAAAGACACTATCGATAAGTGATTCCTCGACATTGTAAAACTCTCGGCTCGCCATCTCAAAACCGTGCAGACTGACTGTCCACAGGCAGTTCAAAAATCTGAATCGCGGAACCAACAATGGCAATCGGCTTCAATTGTAAAAACTCCGAACAGTCCGGTTCGCCTGTCTGATGATGCCGATACGCATGCAAATGATTCACACTGATGGCATACAACCCTGCCGGAAGTTCACTGATCGGCAGTGATTTATTCATCTGCGTTTCCGGGTCGAGTTTCATTGGAACTGGCTTGCCGTTCAAACCCAGATCTTCCAACTTCATACCCATGTCCACACCAAAACACGAGAGATAAACGGGCTCCCGCCGACCGACTTGTTCGGCCCGCTCATCCACCCAGTGTTTCAACGCCAGGTTTGCCTGACCCCAATCCACATTGGCATCCAGCAAATGCCAATGCCCGTTGTCAGAACCACCGGACGCTTCATTGAAAAACGCCAGATGATGCGGATGGACTTTCACACACGACCACACGTTCCACAGCAGAGCAAACGCAACTAATCCCTTCCACCAGCGATGTTTCAGCAAATGCGGCTGCGCCACTCGACTGGCCCAGACAAACACAAACACAAACGGAAAGGCAGGCAGCAGATAGCGGATGTATCTTGAAAACCCGGTTTGCGAACTCACCAAAACCAGAATGCACAA
>JBDNFT010000535.1:0-6470 GCA_041689695.1 Planctomycetaceae bacterium
CAAAGGCTGCTTGATTCATCCGTCGTCTTTGATCGACCGGTTGACACCTTCATTCAAATGACATGGCTCACAGGCATTGCTGTGAAACTTGTCACGCCATGCTGTATAGCTGAAATCTCAAGAGACTTAGGTGGCAGCACGATCAGCCAGAAAAAAAACTTCTGGCCCTGGCTACAACGTGAATTTCGACGTCCTGTCTATCGAATGCAGATCAACCTGCTGTCGCGATTGCAGAAAAAAAGCAAGAGTGAATGCCCGGTGACTGAACCGTTGTCGGTCACAAGGTCGGCCTCAATGTCCGATGCTGCTTGAAGTTCACACATAATCCAGAGATCTGTATGTTTTCCATCTTTTCGAAGCAGTATCGCCGAGCCCGGCGGGAACGAATCTATCAAGCACATATCGCGAAGCTTTGTCATATTCAGTCCGTGCCTGTGACGAGCCAATACGGCACGGTCGTTGCTGTGATGATGTCGAAAAAACCAGATGCCCAGCGCGGCAGTTACATCACGGACACTTTGAACTATATGAAGCCCTGGTTGAACTCGGTCAAAGCCACGGGACTTAAGGGAGTTGTTTTGCATGATGGCCTGCCGGATTCAGTCATCAGTGCCGCCAGCGCAGAGAATATAAGATTTGAGCGATGCAGCGCCAGCAACCTGCCAATTCTCTATCATCGTCATTTTGCAGCGATGGAGTTCATTTCGAAACTGACGGATCATTATGTCATCATCACTGATATCTCCGACGTTGCTTTTCGCCGAGACCCTTTCGATCTGATCCGCGCGCAGGCCAGCAAAAAGCGACTGTTCGTCGGTTCCGAACTCAAGACACTCGGTAAAACCAGGTGCCTGATGAACGACATGATTGAACAGTACAAGAAGACAGATTTCTGCGAGCGGCTCGTCGTCAATCCCGGAATTCTCGGCGGCACGATTCGTCAGGTTATGGACTTCCTTGAATTGGTTGCCGCCGAAATCGAAACGCTGCGAGACTCGCTGATTGCCTCAGACATGGTGATGATCAACAAGGTATTTCATCGAAACTATGACCTTGGCGATGTCGTCACGGGCATGCCGTTGCATTCGCGGTTTCGTAGGTGGGAGTATTCCACCGAAGCGGCGATCATCCACAAATAACAGGGAATGGAGTCACAGCATGATCAAATGGATTCACTATCAACTTCGGAAAATCTTTCGTCCGACGAATGTTCGTTGCGGGACGGTAAAACTGCATACTGGCAGGTTGTCGAAGACGACTTATGCTAAAGCGTTCTACAGAGATTCGCACGAGAAGTTTGAACGCAATGTCATCCAGCAACACCTGGAAGCGGACGATCGTGTTCTTGAAGCCGGAAGTGGCATCGGATTAATCGCAACGGTTTGCTGCCAGATCGTTGGTTCGGAAAATGTTGCTACCTATGAAGCGAATCCGGAGATGGAAGACCTTCTTCGCCAGACGATTGCGCTGAATGGTGTGTCGCCAAATCTGCAGATGAAGATGATTTCAGAGAGCAGCGGATCGGGTACGTTTTATCAATCCGATCGATTTGTCGTCAGCAGTCATATTCGACATTCAGAGGACTCAAAAGAACTGGATATTCCGTCTATCAGTTTCAATGAAGCCATTCAGAAGCATCGTCCGACGTTCCTGATCTGCGATATCGAAGGTGGAGAAATTCATCTGGCGCACGAATCAATCGATCTGTCCGGAGTTCGCAAACTTTGCATCGAAGTTCATCCAAAGATTGCGGGCGATCATGCAATTTCCAATCTGATTCGGTCCCTTCTGAACAAGGGCTTCACTCTGAATTTATCGAACTCAGAAAACGATGTGCTGTTCTTTCGTCGCGCGGCGTGATGTCTGGTCACGGCATTTGTTTACGCCTCTAATGGTAATTTCGCCATAACATTCGAAAGGGTCTTTCGGCATGTCAATATTCCAGGATGGTCTTAATCTGTTGAGGCGGAAACGTGTCTCGCAGTCACATTACAAACGCGGCATGGTCCTGACCACTGGATGGCACGGCGCACCGGGATCTGGTGAGCAAGGGTGCCCGTTGCCTTCTCCTGAAAATCCGCTGTGGCAGTATTTCATGGCACGGGAGGATGGTCCTGGTATCTGGAAGTGGACTCATTACTTCGAAGCTTACCATCGACATCTTGCAAAATTCGTGGGACAGCCGCTTACGATGGTAGAAGTCGGAATCTACAGCGGCGGAAGCCTGGGAATGTGGAAATCATATTTCGGTAAACAAGCGCGAATTCACGGCGTCGACATTGAACCCGCGTGCAAATGTTATTCTGATGATCAGGTGACGGTCCATATTGGCGATCAGGAAGACCGCTCATTCTGGGGCGACTTTCGCAGGAATGTCAGCGGGGTTCAGGTGTTGATTGATGATGGAGGCCATTCACCCGGCCAGCAAATGGTCACACTTGAAGAGATGCTGCCAGCGATGTCACCGGGAAGTGTTTATATCTGCGAAGACATTCATGGGATCAACAACAAGTTTGTCTCCTTTGCGATGGCACTCGCAGCCGCTTTGAATTCGCAAAATACAATTCCCGGGCGGATTCCAATGGCAACCACGACAGCATTTCAACAGTCGATCTGTTCCGTTCATTTTTATCCCTACATGCTGGTCATTGAAAAGAACACTGCAGCACCCTCTCGTCTGGAGGCACCTAAACGAGGCACTGAATGGCAGCCATTTCTGGGCTGAGCCCTGGTGCGATAAGGCATTCTACTGCCAATGCCCGGGCTGTGAACTTGTGTCACTGCAGATGACTTGAACCAGGTAAGATAAAAGCGAAAGACAAATTGAGATGTGAATTGATAGAGATGTGGCAGAGTTTCTACTTCATGCACACTCTATGGACGTGGCGTTTGATTCCATGGTAATGATCGGGCGACAGAACCTGTACGCATCGCGAGCCCAGCTTTCCCACTTGCTGGATGGTCACGGCAAACCAGTCCCGGCACAGGCTCGATCGCAATTTCAGAAAACGGATTCCAAATACGCTGAAGAGTTTCTTTCCTGCATCGGCGCTCAAAAGATAGATTCGATGGACTTCTCGGAGTTCGAAGGTGCCACAATAACGCACGATTTGAATCAACCGATTCCCGACCACTTGAATCAGAAGTTCGATGTTGTCTTCGATGGTGGCAGCCTTGAGCACGTGTTTAATGTCCGCACCGGATTTAGAAACTGCATGAGTATGGTCAAAGTCGGCGGCCATTTCCTGGGAGTTAGTCCTGCGAATAGTTTTATGGGCCACGGCTTTTATCAGTTTTCCCCGGAGTTTTTCTTCGAGGTGTTTGCCGAACAAAATGGATTTCGTGTGCGGCAAGTGATTTTGTGCGAGTACGGAAAAAAACGATGGTATGAAGTCACAGCTCCACGTGAGATCAGGTCGCGAGTATTACTTGGAAAGTCTGTAAAGGTCTATGCGATGATCATCGCTCAGCGCATCGCGGATGTGCCTGTCTTTGCAGTGACACCACAGCAGAGCGATTATGCAGCGGCCTGGGCTGGCGACGGCATGCCCGCTCCTTCAAAGATGGCAAGAAAGAGAGCGGATTTTGGCTTGGCTCTGCGAGCGTCTCATGCCCTGAATTATCTCTATTGTCGTGCGACTGGGAGAACCTATTTTGAGCCATCGTATTACAAGCGTATAAGGTGACCTTCATGGTGATTGCGCTGATTCCGTACGGAAAGCCAGACAAGCACAGAGCATTGCTGGCCAGCCAGTCCATCGAATCCGCGTTGCTGTTTGAAGGCAACGACGCCGGAAAGACGACGCTGGGTGATCTCACCGCAAATGATCATCTGATTCTGGTCGCCAGTAGTCGAGCCCTCACGGCATCTCTGGGAGGATTGAACTGTCGGACAAGTCTATTGTTGCAGGAACCGGTGGCGATTAAGCCAAGGTTTTATACATTCTGTCGATTCTTTTCCGGTCGCTACCACCGCGTTTTGACGCATAGTTCGACTTTACTCTCAAAGTTGCCGAACGCTCGCTTCACTGCACACGGTGGATCTTTTCTTTTGTCACCTAAAGTCAGTGAGCCGCCAAAGCAGAAACGAATTTCGCTCATCGCCTCATCAAAGAATACCACCATTGGTCATCGGCTGCGTCATCGGATCGCTGCGTGGTCGAAGCACGCATCGCCCGATCTGAAGTTATTCGGCACTGGCTATCATCGTGTGGAAGATAAACGCGAAGCACACGAAGACTATTGCTTTTCTGTCTGCATTGAAAACTCACGTGCGCTGGGCTATTTCACAGAGAAGTTGATCGACAGTTTTCTCTGCCGCAGCCTGCCAATCTACTGGGGCGCTCCGGATATCGCTCATTTCTTTGATCCCCGCGGCATGATTTGTTGCAGCTCTGAATCAGAACTTCAGGAAGTTACTCAGAATATCACTGAAGCCGACTATCTCTCGCGACTGCCGTATCTGGAAGAAAACATTCGGAGGGCGATGGTGTTTGCCGACTTTTATACAAACGCAGTGACGGTGCTGAAGCACGAAGATGAGGTTGTGCGGCGTTAAGAAATGAAGAGCATTATTCTATCTTGAGGACCCCGCCGATGGTGCAGGCGGTTTTTCAAACCTCACGATAACATGTGGAGCAAGCGTAAGCCCGGTGCGAATCCAATAGAGTTCTGTCGCGGTTGGTTGCCATTCATGGCCCGTGAAATTCTGATCGTCTCGCAGGATCTGCGTAATTTTTTCGGTTTGAGGTTTTGTCAATGGTATGCCGCGCGATGGGCCAATTTCTGCGTCCTTCAGCAGCGAAGCATTTGCTGAAGAGAGACGCATGATCAGCACGCCGTGTTGATGTTGCGTCAACCAATTTGATAAGTCTTCGCGATTGTTCGCTTCGTGAACGTGTCTGATTTTGCCTTGGTAATTCAATTGTCCGTGATAGCCTCCGTACCAAGCGACACCGCCTTCATGGCGTGCTGCCGCCGCCGCGAGTGGCTGAAAGTCAAACCATTGCCATAGCGTTGGTTTGACCGAGACGATCACCAATACAAAAAACAGAATCGCAGTTGTGCCTGCTGCGAAAACTGCGGATTCAATTCGCTTCCATGAAAATAGAAGCAATGCCACTCCGCAGGCCATCATGGGAATGCTGTACCAATCCGCGATCAGATCCTTCAGCCGTGTTTCAGCGAGAGCAGGGGCGTGATTGGCGATGAGCGGAAATGCCCCCAGCAGCATTGTTCCGGCTGCTACGACGGACAAGTCTCGCTTCAGGATTGGCCCTTCGATTGCCGTTGCCAGCCTCGCAATAATTAACGCAAATGCGGGAATCACTGGCATCAGATAGTAGGCTTGTTTACCACTCACCAGGCTCAAAATTAAAAATGACGCACCTGCCCAGCTCAACAGAAACTTCAACGGCGAATCCAGAGTCGTAGTTCGCATGCCGCGCCAGGTGGCTCCGAACAAAATCCATGGAGTCAGGCAGATTGGTAATACGGGCAGATACCACCAGAATGGTTCTCGATGCGCGAAAGAGTTCACCATGCGACCGGCAGTTTGACCAAAGAGCAATTCATCGCTGTAGGCTTTGCCACCGGCAGCGGCAGACGGCAGAGCCCATGACAATCCAATGCAGGCTGCTATCGTGATCGCAAACAGGCAGCCAGCATACCAACGAATATATGCTGTTCGAACGCGGAGCGACCACCATGGTGCCAAAAGTGCCGCTGGCACGACGTGAACAAGAATCACTGGCCCTTTTGAGAGGACGCCCAATCCCATCGCAATGCCAGCCAGCAACCAGCCAGTCTTTGCCGCTCCTGCTTCAGCCCGCAGCACACCCAGCAGTCCGATCAGCGTGAAGCACGTGAGCAGCATGTCGAACATCGTGACAGGGCAGAAGACAATCCATACGGTCATCGATAACAGCATCATCGGCGCGCAGCGTTGAAACGAAATTGCTTCCGGCCATAACTTGCGAGCCATCAATGCCGTCAGTAGCAGGCAGGCAATTCCGGCTGTCGGAGATACGAGTCGAGCGGCATGTTCATTCAAGCCCGTGACATACCAAACGGCATTGATGAGCCAGAACAGCAGCGGTGGCTTGTGAGCGTAGGTCTTTGTGTTGAGATGCGAAACCAGATGATCACCGCTGACATGGGCTTCCCATGCCACGGACATGTAACGTGTTTCATCGATAGGCAGCAGCGGCCGGCTGACTAGTTCGGTGACGACCAGCAGAATTGCAAGGCAAATTGTCCACAGTAAATATCGCATCCCGGCAAAGGTATACTCAAACGGCACTTTCCTGCAATCTTGGATAACAGGATTTCATGCAAACTTGTCATGTGTTCGTTGCTGAGATAAATTGCCGCATGGTGTATGAATCGCAATACGTGAATGGACTCATGCATAAAGTGTTGAGCATAATTCGCATAACGGCTCGACGGAGGAGAATTGCAAGACTAAAGTA
>JBDNFT010000536.1:0-6974 GCA_041689695.1 Planctomycetaceae bacterium
AACTTCGGAACCGAAGGATGGAGGTTCGAATCACATCCGTCGAAGTTGTTCGTTTTTCTTGATTTATCACAGTCGAATTAAACGCCGATTGAACTAATAAGGACCGCTCGATCAATAAGTGTCCTATAGTCGCCTTTCGCTCCGCGAAAGAACGCTACTTTCGCGGAGCGAAAGGCGACTATTATTGTTCGAGCGATCCTAATCCGTCAAATTGGTCGTTCAATCCGAAACCGTTCGCTCGCTTTGGATTGGCGATTGGCTACTGCGTGATATTGATGGAATGGTCCCGACTTTCTTGCGCAAAGCTGCAGATATTCACAGGGCGAAAGATGTTTCAAAAACCTGGGGCAAATCCGGGGCAGAATTGGCAATTCAGAGCCAACGTGAGTACAATGCGGCTGCAATGTGATTTCACTTGAACGTGTTCTGCAGTAAAGACTTACGATGCAAAAGCAGTGCATCTCCAACGCATGCCCAATGTGAAGTTCTTAGCTTCGAGTCCTACCGGGGGAGCTTGTTTTCGTGATTCGAAAACAGACTGGAACCCAATAAGAGATAAGGACTTGGAGCAAATCGCTTCGAGTCCTTTTTTTTGGAAAATCTGAATCAGTGACAAATCAGTGACGTGCGTTGGATCTGCAGTGATTCGATGTTGTTTCTGATGGTCACGGATTGGATGGATGTTGCCAAAGCGTTGATTTGTCGTGGCTAGCCCGATGGCTGAGTCGCTCGTACCCTTGTCAAAAGCTTCGGGAGACTTCAATCATGGCATCAATTCAACGAGATCCGAGTAGCGTTTTTTACATCTGCTTCCACTTTGGAAAACAGCGGTTCAAGCGATCGCTCCAGTCCACAGATCGACGAAAAGCAGACGCTGCGGCAGTACGGCTTTGATTTTTCCCCAGACCATTACGCAGTCGCTGCTATTGGTTCTCAATGCGATACAAATGCGTCGTTGATCTCAGATATATGGATTTTTCTGCGACTGCCGGGGATGCCATAAAATCCGCATCGAGCACGTTCTTTGCCAGCACTTTGAATTCATCGCCCGCCTGCAACACTGTGCATGTGCCGTTCTGGCCACAGAAATAAAGAGGCCCTTCCGATTCCAGTGGCGATGCGGAATAGTCGCCAGCCAATCGATCAAACCAGATGTCTTCGCCAGTTGTAGGATTCACACAACGGACGATGCCCTTGTCGCTCACAAAGTACAGCCGGTTCTCATGCAGAAGCAGCGAGGGCTTTTAAGGAATCTGCTTATCGGCTTTCCATATTCTTGCAGATCAACCGCGTTTCAAAATTCCCTTGTCCAGTTCTTCAACAACCTTCGCAAGGACAGCAGCGTCTTTAGACTGCATGACGTGCGCGATCCGCGTTGCCGGGATCTTCATGCGGGTCATCAGTTCTTCGGCCGACTCCCACAACCTGGCCTGCTTCTTGGGCGGTGCCAGATACAGATTGGTGACAAGTTCGCTCAGTCGCTGTTCGTCGATCTGATCTTTGTTGTCGTAGTATCGCTTAATGACTTTTTGTTGGAATGAACTGTAGTCTCGATCGGCCATCGTCAGAAACCTGAGGGAAGAATAGAAGAATAAAAGGTTGCAGGCGGGATTTTAGCGAGTCGCAGAAAACATCGAAACATCGAATTCTCAAACCACTTTTCAGACACCACGTTTGTAGAACGGCAATGCAACAATAGTCGCAGGAACAAGCGTGCCTCGCAGGTTCACTTCAACGGCCGTTCCGATCGAAGACGAAGAGATCGGAACATACGCCATCGCGATCACTTTCTGTAGCGTCGGCGAAAATGTTCCGGAAGTCACTTTCCCTGCTTCCTTGCCATCAACATGCACGGGTGATTCTTCACGAGCGATGCGGCGGCCTTCAAGTACCAGGCCGACTCGCGCCATGCTGACGCCGCTGCTCTTGATTGTTTCCAGAGCTGCCTTGCCTGGATATTCAGACTTGTTGAATTTGACGGCGAATTCACGTCCAGCAGTAAGTGGATCGACCGTTTCGTTCAACTCATGCCCGTACAACGGCATCGCGGCTTCCAGACGCAGTGTATCGCGACAGCCGAGACCGGCTGCAATAACCGCATATTTCGCCCCATGTTCCAGCAGCGTTAACCAGACTCGTTCTGCATCGGCGGCTGGCATCACAAGTTCAAACCCGTCTTCCCCTGTGTAGCCAGTGCGCGACACGACGCCGACGGTTCCGAGGTATTGCATTTCTGTCGCCGAGTAATATTTCATTGCGGCAAGATCGAGATTCGCTGCATCTTTCAGCAGCCCCAGTGCTTTGGGTCCCTGGACGGCGATCATGCCGGTGGTCAGAGTGCAATCGGTGAATTCAATCGCCGCAAATCCCGCTGCGTGCTTAAGCCAGCTAACGATCTTGTCGCGGTTCGATGCATTGACGACCAGTTCCCAGCGATCGGGCAAACGATACACCAGTACATCATCCAGAATACCGCCGTCCTTGCCGCAGACCAGCGAATATCGAACGTCGCCAACTTTCAGCTTCGACGTATCGTTCGTCAGCACGCCGTTCAGAAATGCCTGACTGGAGTCACCACGGAACTGCAAACGGCCCATGTGGGAGATATCGAACAGCCCTGCCGCATTTCTCACGGCATTGTGCTCTTCGACAATAGAAGCATATTGCACTGGCATTTCCCAGCCTGCAAAATCTACCATGCGGCCCAGATGTGCAAGATGCCACTGATTGAGAGGTGTCGTATTCATGGCGGAAGTGTATTCTTCCTCGGCAATACGGGCAAACGCCTTCATTTTCAAGGACTCGAAACAACATAAAATCCGCGCTGCCAAGAATTCTGATCGTATTTCTGTTGTGCTCCCATGTCGCATCCGGTGCCGACGAAACATTGCCCATGGTGGACGGCTGGCCTGGTCTATTGATTCTGTCTGGCGGCAGTGCGGTCCCGGCCGAAGCCGCAGCAGCGCTTAAGGACGCCATTAAAACAGGTGGTTCGCTGGTTTTGATCACCGAGGCCGCTTCTGATCCCTCGACGGTCGCAAAATCCGTGAAGTGGCTGAAAGAACACGAGCTTTCGGACTACGTGACAATTAATTCTGCTTTGTCGGACAGCGAACGACGAACCAAGACCATTCAGGCGATTGACGCGGCTTCAGCCGTGTGGATCGGTGGCGGCCAACAGGCAAAGCTTGCGAAGTCGTTTGACGATGGCAGCGTCGAGGCGGCATTGCAAAAGCTGCTTTTACGAGGTGGAACCGTTGGCGGCACGTCTGCGGGCGCGGCGATCATGTCAAAAGTCATGATTGCGTCCGGGGCCAATGAGCCGACATTGACAAGCGGTTGGGATATGTTGCCAGGGGCAATCGTCGATCAGCATTTCGGACAGCGAAACCGTATGACTCGCCTGCAGACGGCTGTGGAACAGCATCCCGAATGTTTTGGCATGGGAATCGATGAACAAACAGCCGTGTTTGTCAAAGGCCGAAACATCCGCGTGGTCGGGCATGGAAGTGTCTCACTCCTGCTGGCGAAATCCGAAGATCGAGATCGCGAAGTGCAGCAATTGCATGCTGGCGACTCGGCCGATTTGACTCAACTCCGCCGCGCATCGCGGCGAAGAGTTTCGCGGATTGAAACCGGTGTCCCGCACAATGGAAACAATGCCGCAAATTCCGGAGCATTGGTCATTGTTGGTGGCGGTCCGATGTCTGATGACATCGCAGAAAGATTCGTGGAACTTGCGGGCAGCAGAGACGCACATATCGTTGTGCTGCCAACTGCTGTGGCTCGCGATGAAGCAACTCAACAGCCGCCAGGTTTTCTGAAGAACGCAAAGGTGAAAAGCGTCACGGTGTTAAATCAACGAGGTCCCGAAGAAGTCGTCACAGACGAATTCAAATCCGCGCTGAAATCCGCAACCGGAATCTGGTTCGGCGGCGGACGACAATGGAACTTCGTGGATGCCTATGAAGGAACCGAAGCTCTGGAATTGTTTCGCGATGTCCTGCGACGCGGTGGAGTCATCGGCGGCAGCTCTGCCGGGGCCACGATTCAAGGCGAATTCCTCGTGCGCGGTCACCCGCTTGGAAACACGGTCATGATGGCTGAAGGATATGAACGAGGATTTGCGTTTTTCCCCGGCACAGCAATTGATCAGCATTTCTCGCAGCGCGAACGGCAGCCGGATTTGTTGCCCGTTGTGCGGCGTCATCCCAACATTCTGGGAATTGGAATTGACGAAAGTACCGCCATTGTCGTCACCGGAACTAAAGTGGACGTCATCGGGCAGCATTCCGCTCACTTTGTTTCAGGTCAACAGTTGAAGAATCTTCCGTCAGATCAACCACTGCCCACGACTGCCAAAGAAGCCGCGAAGCTGTACGTTTCAGTCAAGACCGGAGAAACGTTCGACCTGGAATCAATTTACAGATAAGGCGAGCGACCGCGCCAAACGCAGCAGAAGAATCCCATGCTTCGCCTGTCGAAGATTTCAATTGTCTCATTCGCTGCGGCCTTCGTGTTGTCGGCGATGCTCGTGGATCATGGCACGGTCGGAGCGAAACTGCGTGGGCCGGGATTGACGATTGACGAATCGTTCAATATTCAGCAGGGCGTGTATTTGGTTGATGCGTTCGCTCAGCACGGCCCGTTGGTTTTTTCTCCGTCCGGAGCCCATGAAGTTTTCGGAGCACGGGACTATTTGCCCGATCATCCTCCGCTCGGTCGTGTGATACTTGGTGTCGCTCACTATCTAACTTCATGGTGTATTTCAGGATCCGAATCAACGGCCTACAACGTTCCCGCAGCAAGACTGGGTTCCTGTTTTGCCTTTGCGATGACGGTTCTGTTGTTAACCGAATTCTGCATTCGTCGCTTCGGCTGGGCGGCGGCTATTTGCGTGCCGATTCTGATGATCAGCACGCCCAGTTTACTGGGACATGCTCGACTTGCGGCACTGGAATCTGCAACCAATCTGGCGTGGGTCGCAGCCATGTTGTCTCTGCTGGCATGGTGGACCGATGCACATCCGCCATCGACGTTGCGAGCGTGCCTCTCCGGAGTTTTCTGGGGGCTGTTGCTGCTGACGAAAGTACAAGGCATTCTGCTGCCGCCGATCGTTTTCCTTTGGGCTGTTTGGCGATTTCGCTGGCAGTGCGTGCGACCTTTGGCCTGTTGGTCGGTGTGCGGTGCGGTCTTATTTGTGTCGGCATGGCCATGGCTGTGGCTGGACCCGATTCACAACATTCCGCAGTATCTCGGCCGCGCGTCCGTGCGTCCGACATTGTACTGCTGGTACTTCGGCGAACGTTTTGCCGACAAACAGGTACCATGGCATTACCCGTTTGTACTGACGCTGTTTACGTTGCCCGTCGCCGTGATTCTCTGTCTCATAGCCAGAATCAAACGAAAGCTGCCTGACGCGATTGATCAGCTTCTGTTGTTGAGTATTGCATTTCCTCTATTCGTATTCGCGCTGCCAGGAACGCCCGTCTATGACGGCAATCGTTTGTTTCTGATTGTGATGCCGATGATCGTTATCGTTGCAGCTCGAGCCTTCTCGCCATTCGTGGCGGTGACAACATCAGAGATTCCCGTAGCACCGTCAACGCAGCGTTCGATCACGCGATGGAAGATTGCGGTGCTGGTATTTCTGGCTGTTCAAACGTTCGGTTTGTCCGTCGTGTCGCCGTACGCCATTTCTATGTACGGTCCATTGGCTGGAGGTAACAACGGAGCGGAGCGGCTGGGCATGGAATCCAGTTACTGGTCCGATGGACTCAACGGCAGTTTCTGGAAGCAGGTACCAGAGAATTCGACGGTCTACGTTGCACCGGTCAGCCATCAATATCAACTGCAGGACATCATGTCACTTGTCCCGATCGTCCAACAGCGTAACATCCGCCTCGTTGCGTATGAATACGATCCGGACAAGCAGAAGGGCCTGCTGCTGCTCATTCATCGTTTGGCTGATCTGCGGCCTGAACTCCAGACGGTGCCTGAGGGAGCGACGATTGTCGCTGAAGTGCATCTCGATGCGGTCGTACTCGCGCGGCTGATCGATACCAGCAATGTTAGAACCGCAGTTATTGCGGGTGAATAATGTTTTCGGCGCTGTCAATGCCCTTTCGCAACTCGTGACAATGTCAGGATTGGACGCGTGCATTAAACGCCAGACTTCGGCGTTCCCCGGATCCTCGAAATGGTTCTGCTCCATGAAGCAGCCAGCCAGGGAAGATGTAAAGATCACCGACGCACGGCTTAAAGCTGATCAATGAACGCGAAAAACGCTGTTTGCCGCCGATGAGGAAATTGATATAGCCAGCTTGCCGCCCGTTGATGTAGTTCCTGTGTTCTTCTTCTGGTGCCAACTCGGGCACTTTCAGATAAAGGACTCCTGAAATCTCACCCGAATGAAAATGTACCGGACTCGGTGTCCCAGCGTATTGACTGACAACCCAAAAGACATCGAACTCTATTGCACCCACATCGTCGTTTTCGACACCACGTACGTAACGTCGAATTGATTCGGCGACGACATTGGAGAGTGAATCATCTCCGCCGTAGTCGCAGGCGGATGACGACAAATGGAACTCAGCACCTCGCCCTGGCGTTAGAGTTTCATCAGCAATCGAATTCAAATGGTCAATTAGATCGGCAGAAAGTTTTGTCCGGGCAATGAATGGCCCAAAAGGAGACAGGAAGTCCATTTGAGGCACATCATGCTGACTGAACGTCACCAGTTCAGACGCCTCATATTTCTTGAGACGTCGCGTTTGCTCAGACGGATTCATTTGCAAAGACCATCCTGAAAAGGGCTGAAAGCCGCGGGAACGCTGGGAGTTTATAATCTTTGTGAGCGGCATGCGTGAGCTTGCAGGCTGTCGATTTAATCCTAACCCGAAGCGTCAGCGAGGGATGCTTGGCGAAAAACGCTGATAATTTTATCCCTCACTGACGTGTCGGGTTGTGAAAAC
>JBDNFT010000537.1:0-4537 GCA_041689695.1 Planctomycetaceae bacterium
AAAGGCCGCGAAATAGGAATTTAACGCCGAAAAGTCACGTGATCTGAAGCACAACACTAATCTCTGGCCGCCAGTACCCCGGACAAAACGTCCGAATGGTTTTGCTATGGCCGGGAATTTTACCGTTGCATTAAGCTGCTCGCATTCTTTTCGGAACATGCAATAGCACCGAAAACAACATGGAGGTTGTTTCATGATTACTTTACGCAGCAGCATCATATTTTTTGCCCTGACCAATCTGGCATTTTCTCAGACGCCTCAGGCTGATGCTCCAACAAGTCTCTCGGACCCGTTGAACATTCAGTTTGTTGGAAACGCGTATTTCGACGCAGGCAGTCTCAGGACCGGCCTGATGCTCGATCGCGCGATGCAACTCGCTACCGTCGATCAACTGAATTCGGATCTGAATTCAGACCTCGTTCGCCGCCGAATTCTGCGTGGTTACCAGAGCGACTGTTTTCGTGATGCTGAAATTTCGACTGTCACAGATGCGGTTACTCAGAAGATCACTGCGACTATCGAAGAAGGTGTTCGATGGAAGCAACGAAATGTGTTCGTCACGGGACTGTCACCACGAGAATGTGAATATGTCGCCTTGCTTCTGAAGCAGAGTTCTAACGACGCGAATCCTCTTCAAAAATCCAAGCCTGCTCTGACATACTGGTCAGAGAACTCTGCCATGTCATTCCTCGAAGCAACCCAGTCGTCTTTCCAGAAGACAGTTGCGGTAGCGTTGACGGAAATTGGATATCCTGAGGCGGAGTTCACGATCGAATTCCCGGCAACGTCCGAAGGCGACAAGCACTCCATTGATCTGAACATCAATGTTGCGTCTGCGGGCCCATCGCTAACCATTCGTGACATCAACTTTACTGGCCTGGAGAAACATACTCCTCAGCAGATGATGGAATTCCTTGAACTCAAAGCAGGCATGCCATTGTCTCTAATGTTGCGAGAACAAATCGTCAGCCAGCTTTTGAAGTCCGGTCGATTTCTGATGGCCGAAGTCACACATGAGCCATGTTTGTTCGATCCTGCCGAACCACTGGACTTAAACATACGCGTCCGCGAATACGATCTGGTCGTACCACTTGGAGAAGAGCTGACAGAAGTTCAACAGACATTGATGAAGACCAGTGACTGGCTTTCAAACTGGGGCGAAGATGGCGAAGACCTGCATCTGAAGATTTCGACTTCCAATGGACAGGCAAACGAAGTGATCAAAGTATTTGTACCACCGCAATATCACGCATTCTGCAACCCCGCGCTCGGCACAGGAAATCCCGGAACACTTTGTGTTGATTTCCTGACATCGCCGAAATTCGGCAGTGTGATGACGCTTCAAGTCATCGATGCACAGGGAATCGCATCCATGCGCAGGACGATTTTGTTGACAAGCACCGCACAGGGATTGGTCGCCTGGCAGAATAAAAAGAAATGGCTGCAAACGGATCAGATGTCGATCACCTGCATTCAAAGTGTTTTAGGTCAATGGGGCGGCAAAGATGATCGTCGAGCAACATTCAAGTTCGGCTATGGCGTCAATTCGAATCCGGCATTGGGCCTGAAATCGGAGTTCAAGACAACGGCCGCTGCGGCGATTCATCTGGTCAACCACGGAACTCCGGAGGTTCTGATGGAGGGAGATCTATGCAGAATCACATGGGAAACTGGACAGTTTGAAATCAATCGCGAAACGGGAGCCATCAGAAATATCTCCGCAAACGCCAACAACTCAAGCATCGAAGTCAGCACCGGTAATGGTCTTGTGGAAGCGGAACTCGCCCGTCTGATGGAAGAAACAAAGGATTGGGTGAATCAGTGTCAGCAAGATCGACAGTGGCCAGCTCTCGCAGCGATGATCCTGGAAGATGTAAAAGCGGTGAATCTGGATGATTCAGATGCCACGGTGCTTTTGCTTGATCTTCTAAGCAATGAGGCATCGATTAAGCACCTGAGTCAAGGACTTGCACTTTATTCTGATCGCCACGACTTTCGTGTGCCGCAGGAAAACGAGACAAATAAAAGGTACGTGGCGGGCCAGCTCAATGTGGTCCCCTTGCTAGTTAAATGTGTCCCAGTCGGCTCGTTTCCGCATCGACTAGGACTGGCCTTATATGAAGCACAAAAAACAGGCAACAAAGCCCTGTATACAAATTTGGTGCTGGACCTTTTGAAGACACAAAAGGACGGCGCTATCTGCTGTGAAATGATGACATGTCTCACTTCTAAAACGAGCGGATATTCAGCCTTTGCTAAAGCTGGCCTTGAGCGACTTTCAACCGACGCGTTCCAACGCGACATGGCTCCTTTTATCAATGAGCCAAGTGCGTCCCATGAGTTGATCTGTGCGCTCGTTGTATGGTTGCAGGGCACCTCGGATGAAAACATAGAGAAGCTGGCAGCCCAGATCGCTAAGTACAGTCAAGACAAGAACAACCAGCCTTTCAATATCCGACCAATCCTTGCTGTGATCCGCAACCAGCGTGACAAATCTGTGGACGAAGCCCTTGCGTCTCTCGTTCCTCTTATCTGGGAGGGCGGATTGCAAGAGTGGGTGGAAGCAGATTTAAGGGCTCAGGCATCTGCCGCACCTACAGATACAAAGAAGTATTTCAGTACGCCTGCGTTGGAGCTTTTCAAAACGATTAGTGCCCCGACTTCCAAAAATAAAAAAACAAAGAAACCCCGATCAAGCCAATCTCTCGCACCCCCACAATGAAAGACATCAATCTCGACGAACAGTGGGATCTGGACGAATAGTATTGGAGAGTACTGATGCCTTCGCTGACAGTCGATCGGATTCTGCGTGTCTTTCATGAACGCGAGCCCGCCACTATGGTGAAAACGTCAATGAGCTGGAGCACGCTCTTCAGGCTCCGGAATTCGCTCGACAGTTGGGCGAATCGGATGCAGTAATCCTTTCCTGCCTGCTCCATGATCATGGGGAAAGTTTCGGGGATGCCAACCGCAGACCTCGAAAACTATCGTTCGTTGATCGAATCATTTTTTGTTGGCTGCAACACTACGGCCGAATTCCGATGCGAATGTTCTCCGGATTCATAGCCGCCGCGAGCGCCGTGCGAACTTCCGTCAGTGGGAACCATTGCGACACAATGGATTCCAATGGATAGATCTGATGGTTATCCGCCAGGAATCGCACGGCCTCCACAAGATGCTTTGGTCCATAATTATGAATACCCCGGATTGTCAAATTGCGACGCACGATTTGTTCCATAGAAATGGCGACGGGATCGGATGGAAACACAGATCCCACCAAAGCGATCGTGCCACCAAGTCGCACATGAGGCCACAGCGAATCGAAGGCTGCGGTTGCTCCCGATAATTCAATCGCCAGGTCGATACCAAGATCTTTAGTGACCTCGCTGACAACGGCGGAAACGTCGTTCGGCGAAACACTTCTAGTGGCACCGAACTGTATCGCACGTCCACGTCGGAGCGAGTTCACATCGCAAACGATCACTTCGGATGCTCCACGGGATCTGGCCATCGCTGCGGCCGTCAGTCCCAGCAAGCCAGCACCGGTGATCAGTACACTTCGCCCTTGGAGGGTCTCAACAGTCTCCAACGCCGCCGCTATTGTCGCCGTTGCGCAACTGCTGGGTGTGACGACTTCAAGGCTCAGCCCGTCGGGAACAAGAACAATCGTCGTGCCCGGCATCAGGAGGCAGTGTTCCGCAAGTCCTCCAAGCAGCTCATGACCTTCAGTAAATGCCTGGTGACCATATTTGACCGCTCGCAGACATTTTTGTGTCAGACCTCGTTCACAAAAGAAGCATTCGCCACAAGATGCCACAAGAGCCCAAACAACGCGATCGCCCTCGGTCAGCGGTTGTCCGGAAGCGTCGACTCTTGAGGCCCTGGGCCCGAACGTCTCAATTCGTCCGGTAATTTCGTGCCCTAGAATCGTGGGGACAGCAACTTTGCGAGCACCTTTAAAACTGTGCAAATCGCTACCACAGAGCGTACACGCTTCGACGCGGACCAGAATTTCAAAGCCGCTTGGTTCGGGGGTCTGGATTTGAGTAAGCTCAATCTCTCCCGGATGTCCGTAATAAACGGCGGCCAGCGAGTGTGAAGATGGTGGCATCATGTCAGTGGGATGTCGTTCCAGGGAATATAAGTACGTCAGGCTTTCCAGCCTGGCCTGTTGTTATGCGAGTCAGGCTGGAAAGCCTGACGTGCGTGAAAGGATCTTAATTTGGGACGATTCCTGAATCGCTGAGTCGCTGCGAGTTAAAATACGTCCAGCTGAAAAGCATGCAAACAATGGAAACGATGCATGTGATCCAGCACGCGACGGTGAAGAACGGCAGAAACTCGCCCGACTGATTCAGCGTTCCTTTCAGAAGCATACAGCCCACATAGCCAAGATAGCCGGTGGCATCAGCCACGTACATCAAAAATCCCACATTGCCTCGTCCGCGAGTCATCGCCAGCAGTCGTTCAAAGATCGTCGCGTGAACCGCCACATATGGCAGATACAAACCCAAACCGACCAGCACCATAAAGTTAA
>JBDNFT010000538.1:0-5013 GCA_041689695.1 Planctomycetaceae bacterium
AGCCTTCCTCAAGCAACCAGCTATACCCACACATCAGGTAACGTTCGGGACGATGTATTCTTTCGAGCCACGGGATCTCGCAGTGTCATCGATCTGCCAAATCTGGCGTCCGTAACTAATGGTGTGGGGAATGGCAGAATTACGCTGGAAGCCCTCTCTGGCGGTGTTTTGAATCTCAGTAATGTGCGGAATTTTTCCGACACGGCCGCAAACATCTTTTATCCAACTCCCGATTCGATCTACATTCGCGCCTCTGGTGCAGGTTCACTGGTGAATCTGTCTCAACTGACAACATTCGTAAATCCGAGTCCTTACCTGGCGGAGATCTCTGCCAAATCCAGCGGTGAAGTACGACTTCCACTGTTGACTCAGGCGGATGGGGTGATGCTGGTGCTGGATGGCACCGGAACTGTTCTTGTCTCGCAGATTACCGATTTTACGGATGGCAAAATCGAGCTGTCTGGTCGTGCCTACAGTTTCCCATCGCTCCAGGTGGCATCAGGAACGAACTTCCTGCTGAGGAACGGCGGGACTTCTGCGGACTTCGCAATGCTGCAGACGATTCAGAATGGCGGCTTTGAAGTATTGGGCGGAGCTGCGATTACTGCAAATCTCCTCAGCAACATTGATGGAGCGAATCTGCTTGTTACAGGAGGAGTCTCTGTCGAGCTGCCAAATGTGACGTCTTACACACATACATCGGCTGCAATTCGTGATGAAGCGATCTTGAGAGCCAGCGGGCCAGGAAGTGTAATTAACCTCAGTAATGTCACTGGAATCAACAATGGCCCTGGAGTTGGACGTATCACTCTGGAGGCTTTGGCCGGTGGCATTGTCAATCTCAGCAAAGTGTTGGCGATCACTGATACGGCCGCCAATGTGTGGTTCCCAACTCCCGATTCAATCGCAATCCGTGCTTCCGGGGCAGGTTCGCTTGTAAATCTGTCTCAACTGTCAACATTCGTAAATCCAAGTCCTTACCTGGCAGAGATCTCTGCCAAATCCAGTGGTGAAGTCCGAATTCCACTGTTAACTCAGGCGGATGGGGTGATGCTTGTGTTGGATGGCACCGGAACTGTTCCTGTGTCGCAGATCTCTCAGTTCACGGATGGCCGGATTGAATCTACTGGAGGCGCTCCATCCTTTAACGCACTCGTCAATGCGAATGGCACGACAATCCTAATCAGTGCTTCTGCAGGTTCCATATCTGCTCCGCTTCTGCGTTCCGTCCGAAATGGTCGACTGGAGCTTGCGGCCGCAGGCGCATTAACGGCCCCACTTCTCGACGATATCAACGGAGCAGACCTTCTTGTTTCCGGTGGAAGCAAGATTATTCTGCCTCTGGTGCTGTCCTACACGCACACTGCTGGTGGCGTTCGAGATGATGTCACATTTCGCGCTACCGGTCCGGGCAGCGTGATCGATTTATCGAACGCTGCCGTGATTAACAATGGCACTTACACGTAGCGTATCACATTGGAAGCACTGTCTGGTGGCGTACTGGATCTGAGCAGTGTCCAGTCTATTATAGACACCGCAGCCAATGCGTGGTTCCCAACTCCGGATTCTGTATACATCAGGTCGAATGGTGCCGGATCACTGATTGATCTTTCGTCTCTGTCATCCTACTCAAATCCCAGCGGACACCTCGGTGAGTTCACCGCAGTCTCTACCGGTCGAATTAACATTTCGGCAGGCTTAACTCTGCTCGAGGGGACTCTGGTCACGGTAAACAGTGGTGGTGCGATTTATGGCTCCCTCCAAATCGGCACCAACAGTCTTCTCACCGGCGGTGACGGCACAATTGTGGGTAATGTGCTCAATCGAAACCGACTTCGCCCCGGTACGTCGGTGGGGCGACTTTCGATTGACGGAAACTATACACAAGCTGTGACTGGGACGCTTGAAATTACAATCGGCGGGACAGCAGCGGGGATAAGTTTTGATCAGCTTGTCGTGACAGGGACTGCCACGCTTGATGGCACTCTGGCACTTCAGGCGGCTAACAATTTCGATCCGGCCTTGAACAGCACTTATTCTGTGGTGACATACGGTAGCCATATCGGCGAATTCGCCGTAATCACCGGGACCACTCCGGTCTCAGGAAAAATCTGGCAGGCTAACTATCAGTCTGGACAGCTTTCAATCGTCACAGCCGCTCCTCTACGACGATCTGGTTCCGATTCACAACCCGCAGATGGAGAGTATTCTGGATTGAATCTGAAGGACGTCACGCCGCTGCTCGATGAAGCTCGTCGTCGATGGCAAAGTGCAGGCTATTCCGGAAACGCCCTGAATAATACTCAAATTCGAGTTGTGGACTTGCCCGGGGCGACTTTGGGGTTCGGAGGGGCAGGAATCATCTGGTTAGATGTCAATGCTGCCGGCGCCGGCTGGTATATTGATGCGACGCCAGAAAATGACGACGAATTCCTTGCATTGAGTTTGAGCGAACGGAAAGCTGCGTCGGGTATCGACCTGTTGACAGTACTAATGCACGAAATGGGGCATCTGATTGGCCTCGGCAATCAGGCTCCAAAGAACCACTCCGTCGGTGTCATGGATGAAGAACTGTCCATCGGGACGCGGATCAGTCCTTTGGCTGGGATGCTCGACGATTTGTTCTCAGACAGCGACTGGCTTTGAGTCAGATTGGCATAACCGGGCCAGGTAACGATTCTGCCCCGGTTCAGGAGTTATTTGACAGGCAGAAAGGAGTCCAGAACACTTCTTGGTAGCAGAGAGACTCTCTATGAAATGGCTCCGATTTTGGCCTGCGGCGAATCTGCGGCAGCGTGGTTTATCGCGTCTCGATTCCCCATCATGTTGTTTTTTAGAAACTCTTGAGTGTCGTCAATTGCTTTCGGCGGATGCGGTGCTGCAGTGGAATGAAGTGCTGCTGGACGCTGTGCGAGTCGACAAGACCGCGCCTCCAAAGGCATCGCGAGCCATGGCCATTGTTCACACGGCCATCTACGACACGGTCAATTCCATTGATCCCGAATACACTCCATACCTGACGATGGTCGACGTGCATCCACGAGCGTCCAAAGAAGCGGCCGTCGCATCCGCTGCCTATGAGACTCTCGTCGCTTTGTTTCCAGCCCAGAAAGCCACGTTCGATGCCGTGCGAGTTTCCTCGCTGGCAGAAGTCCCAGACGGGCGTGCGGAGACTGACGGGATCAATGCTGGCAAGTCCGTCGCCGCAGCTATTCTTTCGCGCCGAGCCACTGACAGATCCAATGCGACGGTGACCTACACGCCTGGCACCGATGTCGGCGACTGGCAACCCACTCCACCGGGATTGGCTGCCGCGTTGCTGCCTCAATGGCCGGACGTGCAGCCGTGGACGATGACCAGTGGAACCCAGTTTCGCCCAAGTGCACCGCCTGCATTGAACAGCGACAAGTATGCGGCTGACTTTAATCAAGTGAAGAGGATCGGTTCTGCAACCAGCACAACTCGAACGGCCGACCAGACTGCGATCGCACAATTCTGGGCCAATGGATCAGGATCCTCAACGCCGCCGGGACACTGGAACGTGATCGCTCAAACGGTTGCAGAGAGCAAACACACTTCGCTTGAAGAGAACGCCCGACTCTTTGCGATGCTCAATCTGGCTCTTGCCGATGCTGCGATCGTATGCTGGGATGCCAAGTATGAATTTGACCTATGGCGACCTGTCACGGCCATCCGACAAGCTGGCACCGACAGAAATGCCAAAACCGTCGCCGATGCGTCGTGGACTCCTCTGCTTATCACTCCACCATTTTCGACATACACATCCGGACACAGCACCTTCAGTGGGGCCGGCGCCGCAGTGCTGAAGCAGTTCTTCGGTACCGATCGAGTCAGTTTTAACGTTCCATCGGAAACAAGCGGCATTGCAAATCGAAGTTTCACCAGTTTTTCGCAGGCGGCCGCGGAATCCGGCATGAGTCGCATCTACGGAGGCATCCATTTTGGCTTCGACAATACTGCAGGTCTGGCGTCTGGCATGAAGCTTGGGTTATCTGTCGCAAAGAACTTTCTGAAGCAAACATTGGGCACAGCGACCGCAAATCGTGTGAATGGTGAACTGTTCGTGAATGGCTCGTCACGTGCCGACAATATTCGAATCCAACAACAGCAAGGCACGCTGTTCGTTCACGCGAATGGTCGAAGAATTGGCAGCTTTTCACTGACACAAATCCAGCGAATCATTGTGGATGCCGGGGACGGGAATGACTTCGTCACATTGACAAATGTGACAGTCGCGAGTGATCTCTACGGCGGACGAGGTTCGGATATTTTGATCGGCGGACTGGCTGCAGACAATCTGTTTGGTGAAGACGGCAACGACAAACTCTACGGAGGTCGCGGCAACGACATGCTGTACGGCGGATCTGGACGCAACCTCCTGTGCGGGAACGCAGGAAATGATTCGCTTCAAGGGATTCGAGGACTCGATCGTCTCTTCGGCGGCACTGGGCTTGATGATCTTCTTTGGCGAATAAGAAGTTAACGAGGTTGCCCCGTCGCCGCTGAAAACATCAGAGGGGTCAAAACCATCACAGAAAACATCAGGTCTCTTTGATATCGACGTCAAGGAATGTGGCACGATGTCGTCCTGAAAGCATCAACGAAAAACAGCCAGTGGTCTCTTTACTATTGAAGTCGGGCAGGCATTCTTAAACCAAAGAGGCCTGACCCAATACTGTTTAGCCCAATACTTTTCGGCACAGCGTTTGACGTGGTTGCGGCGAAATCCGGGAGAAATTTGTGTGCGCTATTGCGCGCCTTCCTTGAAGTTGCCATGCTTCACATATGGAAGCAGATGGCAACACACACTCAATGCCCACCGAGAAGCGGAAGCTGGCCGAGAAGGACATTACCGGTCTGAAGTACTTCGATCAGATTGCGCCGCTACTAAAGCGGCTGCACAATGATGCGTGTGATCGCGACACGGCAGGCAATCGAATACTGCACTATGATCAGTATTGCATGTTGATGTTGCTGTATTTCTTCAACCCG
>JBDNFT010000539.1:0-1934 GCA_041689695.1 Planctomycetaceae bacterium
GAGTTCTCGCAGATTGCCGAATCTGAAGGCGACACGTCTTTGATTCGTGAGTTTCTGGAGTTCCTCGCGACGAACAAGAAATGGTGGTTGGGGCCAATTGTTGTGGTTTTGATGGGATTGGGAGCGTTGTTATTGCTCACCAGCACCGCTGCGGCTCCGTTTATTTACACATTGTTTTAGCGCGAAAGTCTAAGCATCCATGCATCAGTACATCGCAGTCCTCGGCTACTTTGTCATGATCTGCCTGGCATGGCTGATGAGTTCCCATAAGATGCGTTTTCCTTGGCGAGTTGTGCTGGGAGGATCGTTGCTGCAAGTTGTTTTTGCATGGCTGACTATCAAGACCGCGTCCGGCCGTCGATTTTTCCAGGCCGCTGGCGCGTGCTTCAATACGCTGATGGATTTTGTTGATGTCGGCAATGAAAAGGTATTCGGCGAAAGTTTTCGAGATCACTATTTCGCTTTCAAGGTCTTGCCGACAATCATATTTTTCTCGTCATTGATGGCCGTGCTTTATCATTTGGGAGTGATGCCGTTCGTCGTACGGATTCTAGGCGGCATCATGCAGGTTACACTGGGGACGTCCGGGGCTGAAAGTCTTTCCGCGTCGGCAAATATATTTGTCGGGCAGACTGAAGCTCCCTTGGTTGTGCGACCGTATGTATTAAAGATGACACGGTCTGAACTTATGGCAGTCATGGTGGGTGGTTTCTCCACCGTGGCCGGCGGAGTGATGGGCCTCTACGTCGGCTGGGGCATTGATGCCGGGCATCTTATGACAGCGTCTGTGATTTCCGCTCCCGCCGGATTGCTGATCGCAAAAGTGCTGCAACCGGAAGTTGATACTCCGGAGACACTGGGCCTTTCGAATCACAAAATGCCGCGTGAAACTTCAAATCTCATCGAAGCCGCGTCGGCAGGTGCGGCCGATGGCCTAAAGCTGGCATTGAATGTCGGAGCCATGTTGCTGGCGTTTTTCGGACTCATCGCCATGCTGGATTATGGTCTGACTCATGGTTCCGAGTGGGTCTTTAGACAAATCGGACATGGCGACTGGCAACCACTGACGATGTCCAGCATTCTGGGAGTTGTTTTTTCACCGATCGCATGGTTGATGGGTGTCGAATGGAAAGAATGCTCCTCAGTTGGACAATTGCTGGGCTTGAAAATGGTCGCTACTGAACTGGTGGCCTATTCACAACTGGATGTGATGATGGGTAATGCTGAAACTGGAATCGCCCCGACACTTTCGAAACGGGCAATCCTGATTTCCACATATGCCCTGTGTGGATTTTCAAACTTTGCTTCCATTGGAATTCAGATCGGTGGCATTGGAGCGATGGCTCCGGAACGCCGGAGTGATCTAACGCAGCTTGGCATGCGAGCCATGCTAGGCGGCACATTGGCCTGCTGCATGACAGCCTGTATTGCCGGGATCTTGACTGGCAATGAGTTACCTTAACCCGAAGCGTGAGTTTTTGAAGTTGCGCTATTCGAACTTCTGGACGATGAATTCGCTGAAAAGAACGGAGATTATCACAACCCGAAACGTCAGCGAGGGATTTCGGGGCACATAGCCGAAACGCCGAAACTCAATCCCTCACTGACGTTTCGGGTTGTGATAGTGGGAAAGGGTAACGCAGGCCAGCCATTGAGCTCCCGGTTTTAGGCTTGCGGTGTTCTACTGGAACAAGAGGCACCACTTCCGTGTGCCGATCCTGTTGTGTCAGGGAGAAGGCCACATCGAGCGTGCCGATATTGGCAAGGTGCGAACGAACACGGCGGAGTCCGAGAACCTGTGCATGCGTGGAGATTCCAAACGCGCCTGCGTTCTCCGGAAAACGGGGCAGGAGATGCCATCAGCCTCAGGTGCAAAGCCGCATGGCGGTTCACTCCTTGAGCGGCCAACGAACCTCTCCGAGGGCAATGTTGGC
>JBDNFT010000540.1:0-3870 GCA_041689695.1 Planctomycetaceae bacterium
AAGATGTGACTGGCGAAAAATGCCCGTCGCGGGATGAGATCACGCCAGAACTGCCTTTGTTTGCTTGTGCAGCGGCCGCTGGTTCTTGCGAAATCACTGCAGCGGCCTCATTGCAGTTGGAATTGAATGCGTTGACCGCACCGTGCTTCGTCTGTATCAATGACGAAGGCCTATTGCCATCGCGTGGCTTCAATACACCATGCGCATTTCTTGAGACGTTGCTCAGCGAGCTGCCTCTGTCTGCCGTAACAGGCGTTTGCCTGGTCTAAAACCCGGTCTCTGTGTACCGCCGAATGTCGGCGAAGATTGCATTGCGAGTGCTCAGCCAGTTGGCTTTGAGCCGCAGACTTTCACAGGGATTCAGGATCATGAAATCAAGAATATTCGTCGGTGTGCTTGTCGTCGTTTCCGCCACTGCCGGGTTCCTGGGATGGCAGCGTTATTTTTCTATGGCAGATTCCGCAGCGACCGAAGTCGTTGCGGAGAATTCCGGTGCCACCGACAACGGTGAAAAAGCATCGCATGTGCAACTCACACCAGACAAGCTCAAAGCCGCCGGTATTGAGTTGGCTGACGTCGAACTGACTCAAGTACGTCCGGAAAGCAAGGTTCCCGGCCGGTTGAAATACGACGATCGACGCCATGTCGAAGTTCGCTCAGCGACTGGAGGCATCGTCACGGCCGTTCACGTAAATCCTGGCGACCAGGTCCAGGCTGGCGACGTATTGATCGAAATCAGCAGCCCCGAAGTCGGTAGTGCTCGAGCCGACGTGTTGCAGCGCGCTGCGGAATTGAAACTTGCTGCCGATAGTCGCGACTGGGAACAGGACATCTGCGACGGCCTTGCCAAACTCTCGACGGCAATTCGTGATCGCAAGCCCGTCGAAAGCATTAAACAGGAATTCAAGAATGTGACGCTGGGCAAAAATCGCGTGCAACTGTTGTCAGCGTACTCCGATCTGCTGCTGGCAGAATCGCTGGTCAGTGCGGCTCGCGACAGCGTGAACAGCGGCGTTGTTCCGGGGCGAATCATCGCAGAGCGCACCAACGGTCGCGACAATGCAGAAGCTGCTCTGCTCACTGCGCTGGAAAGCCTGACATATACGACCACGGTAAGTCGCCGTCACGCAGAAGTCGCCGTTGAGGATGCTGAACGTCGCCTTCGCATCAGTCGTCAGTCGGTTCTCTCGCTGCTCGGACACAGCGACGCGGATGAAACTCCAACATCACCAGTTTCCGAGAACAAGGCCGCTGATGGAAAGACAACCGAAACTACAAATCCAGAATCGCTGTCGCGTGTTCAAATGCGTGCACCATTCGCCGGCACAATCGAACGCCGCAATTTTTCCCCCAGTGAACGAGTCGCCGCAGGCGATGGGCTGCTGACGTTAGCAGACACTGTCACGTTGTGGGTGGCGGCAGATCTTCGCGAACGTGAATGGAGCGCGTTGATTCTGAAGACGGGTGATGAGATCGTGGTGGAACCTGCGACGCCGGACGCAAAACCTCTGATCGCTCGGGTTCATTTTGTCGGTCGTGAAGTTGACCCAACAACAAACGCCATCCCGCTAATCGCGGTCATTGACAACGCCAACGGTCAATTGAGACCCGGAATGTTTGTCCGCGTTGTCGTGCCGCTCGCCGAATCACGCGATGCTTTGACAGTTCCTGAATCGAGCGTGTTGGAACACGATGGTCACACGTTTGTCTTCACTCCAGACGGCAATGACACCTTTCGCCGCGTTGACTTTATTCCAGGGCTGCACGTCAACGGAAAAGTTGAAGTCATTTCAGGCCTGCATGCCGACCAACAAGTCGTATCTCGTGGCGGGTTTTATTTGAAGAGCGAAATGCTGCTTGAGGGTGAAGAGTGATCGAACCGAATTTCGAATTTCGAATTTTGAGTTTAGATTTTCAAATCTCAAATTTCGCGTCTTAAATCTAAATTCAAAAAACAAAAATATCCCATGCTCGCACAACTCATAAAACTCACACTTGAAAATCGCTTTCTGGTTCTGACCGGTACTGCTTTGATGGCGGCCGCTGGACTGAACGCGGCTCTGCATCTGCCGATCGACGCTGTGCCTGACATGACAAATGTGCAGGTGACTGTCATTACAGATGCGGGTTCCCTGTCGCCGGTGGAAGTCGAACGCTACGTGACTCAACCCGTCGAAGTCACCATGGGTGGCCTGCCGGACGTCGAAGAACTTCGCAGCGTATCGAAATTTGGTATCTCCGTCGTGACAATTGTCTTTGAGGAGGGCACGGACATCTACCGCGCCAGGCAATTGGTCGCGGAACGACTCAGTGCCGCTGCCGCCAGAATCCCCAACGGCTATGGCACACCGGAAATGGGACCACTCACGACAGCCCTTGGCGAAATTTTACAGTTTGAAGTGCGCGGCGATGGTTACACTCCCATGGCCCTGCGAACTATTCTGGAATGGGACGTTGCACCGCGACTTCGGGAAGTCAACGGCGTCACTGAAATCAATACCCATGGCGGATTTTATCAGACTTTCGAAGTCCGCCCCGACCCGGCGTTGCTATCCAGCTATTCACTCACGTTCGCCCAGATCTTCAACGCCCTCGAATCCAACAACGCGGCCACCGGCGGCGGTTATGTCATTCATCACGACGAGCAGCGATTTCTTCGAGGACAAGCGCTCATTCAGAATATCGAAGATATCGAACAGATTGTCATTCGCCGCGAAGCCGATGGCACACCGCTGCTGATTCGCGACATCGCTTCCGTTTCGATTGAACCAATGACGCGTCAAGGTGCCGTCACACGCGACGCTCGCGGCGAAGCGGTGACCGGATTGGTGATGATGCTGATCGGTGAAAATTCGCGCGAAGTTGTCGGGCGAGTTCAGGAACGCATCACCGAGATTGAAAAGACGTTGCCGCACGGTGTCAGACTCGAAATCATTTACGACCGTTCTGCTTTAATAGGACGTACACTGCACACCGTCATCAAGAATCTCTTCGAAGGCGGTGCCCTGGTGATTCTGGTGTTGCTGGTCATGCTGGGAAGTTTTCGAGCGGGCTTGATTACAGCCATGGCCATCCCGCTTTCGATGTTATTTGCGACCAGCATGATGCAGATATTCGGCGTGACAGCGAGCTTGATGAGCCTTGGTGCGATCGACTTTGGGTTGATCGTGGATTCATCCGTGATCATGGTAGAAAACTGCATTCATCGCATTTCCCACAATTCGAAGGGCAGAAACCGGATCGACGTCATTCGTGACGCGGCCATCGAAGTTCGAAAACCGACGATGTTCGGCGAATTGATTATTTCCATTGTGTATCTTCCGATTCTGATGCTGGAAGGGACCGAAGGAAAACTGTTCAGGCCGATGGCACTCACAGTGCTGTTTGCATTAGCCGGATCACTGGTGCTTTCGATGACGTTTATGCCGGCGATGGCGTCGCTGGCGTTGCCGAAGAAAATGTCGGCCAAGGACGTGCTCATTATTCGCTGGATAAAATTCTTCTACACGCCAATCGTGACCCGAGCAATCGCTCATCCAGTCATTACGACGCTGATCGCTGTGGCAATTTTTGGTATCAGTATTCCTGTGGGCTTGAGCCTTGGTGCGGAATTTATGCCGCGACTTGAAGAAGGTGACCTACTGGTAGAAGCCGTGCGACTGCCAAGTGCGACGCTGGAAGGTGCGATCGGGATGTCACAGCAGATTGAATCAGAACTCATCAAGTTCCCGGAAGTTAAAACGGTCTTCTGCAAGACTGGTCGGCCTGAAATTGCGAATGACGTAATGGGCGTGCATCAGACCGACGTGTGGGTTATGCTGAAGGACCAGCATGAATGGCGACCGGAAATGAATCGCGACGCGTTGATCG
>JBDNFT010000541.1:0-1528 GCA_041689695.1 Planctomycetaceae bacterium
CTTTCCACCATGCGTCGTAAATCGTGCGAAACTCTTTCACTACGTCCGGAAACTGCTCGATCACGTTTTTGGTCTGACCGGGATCAGCCTCCATGTCAAACAGCTCTGTGTTATTGACAAACCGAAATCTCTGATGGCGAACGCTGAAATCCTTCCACTGGAAATCATTCGGTTCTTTTCCGGTCGCCCAGCGCCCAACATGACTATAGAGATAACGATCCGGCCACGGCGGCGCGGCATCATCCAGCAATGGTACCAAACTGCGGCCCTCGACCTGCCCGGCAGGAAACTCCGCGCCAGCAATCGCTGCTATGGTTGGGAACACATCAATGTCCCCGGCAATACGATCGATGTCGCGCTCCGCTTTCCAATGTCCATCCCAGCGCACAAAGAACGGAACTCGTACTCCGCCTTCATCAGGTGATCCCTTTAACCCGCGCATACCTGCGGTGTATGGCAGAATCTCATGACCATCACTGTCGCGGCCCATAGCCTGACCAGGCTTGCCAGATCCGCCGCCAGTCATACCGTTGTCTGACATAAAAATGACGACCGTGTTTTTGAAAAGGTCGTTTTCTTTCAAGTCATCGATCAATCGCCCAACGTTGTCGTCGATGTTTTCGATCATGCCATAGAATGCCGCTTGCTCTTCTCCAAATCCCATGTCCAGAAATCGCTGCTTGCTTTTTTCCGGTGCCAGGAAAGGACCGTGCGGAGCATTTGTTGCAATGTATGCGAAGAATGGTGAATCAGCTTTCTTCGCTTCGTTGATCCATTCGATCGCTGCACTGAAGAAAACATCCGTGCAGAATCCGCGAGTCTTCACGAAACTGCCGTTCATCCTCACAACCGGATCAAAGTACGAATTATCCGGCACGTCAGCGCAACTGCAGTCGTAGGCCTGACCAATGCCGCCAGCTCCATGAATAAATGTGTGATCGAATCCACGTTGATGCGGCTGATAGGGTTCCTCATCGCCGAGATGCCATTTGCCAAAGATGGCAGACTTGTAGCCGACCTTCGCCAGCGTCTGCGGCAATGTCACAGCGTTCAGCGTCAGTCGTTCGCGCTCCAGAATCGTATGCGTCACACCATTCCGCATGGAGTGGCGACCTGTCATCAACGCGGATCGAGTCGGGCTGCACGTAGGACAGACCAGGAATCTACTGAAGCGAGTACTGGAATCGTGCAGTGCGTCCAGATTCGGCGTCTTAATCCATGGATGCCCCAACTTCGCCAGCGGTGGATACCCCTGATCATCGGTCATGACAAGAACAATATTGGGACGCTCGGCGGCGAAGAGTTTGTTGTTCGATGCTACAGCAACAAAACTGAATATCGCGAGAATAAGCAGCCGAAGACTTATCAATCGCGAAAGGCGATTGCGATTCATAATTTGCATTAAAAACACGTGATGGTCTCCCAATTTTCACAGTCAATGGTTCAAGAAAGCAGACGTCTCTCGGCGAGTCACGGTTACTTAGGATCAGTCCCGAAATAAAGTACGTCAGCCTTTCCAGGCTGACTC
>JBDNFT010000542.1:0-3667 GCA_041689695.1 Planctomycetaceae bacterium
AAAGTCTTGACGACTTTCGCTACGATCTCGGTTCGTGTAGTTTGCTATGATGCCAGCGTTGTTCAAGGCAACAACGTTCAATTTATGGTGCGTTTATTAAAAGTTCAGCAGATTCCTCACATGAAGCCCTCGCAACGCTCATCGTCGCCCTTGATCGAACTCTGCACAGGCAGCATTGAAGATGTCATTCTGGCCGCAGAACTTCAGATCGATCGGATTGAACTGAATTCCGGCATGGCCGTCGGAGGACTCACACCGCCAGCAGGACTTGTCGCTGCGGCCAGACGAACGTTTAGCGGTCCGATCATCGCAATGGTGCGCCCTCGAGAAGCGGGCTTTGCCTACACGGACGCCGAATTTACTCAGATGCTGGATGATTGCGAATTCCTGTTGGCGGCAGGCGTCAATGGTATCGCCATCGGCGTTTTGAAGCCCGGTGGCACCGTTGATGTCGATCGTTGCACCCAACTGCGTCGGTTGTTCCCTAAATCAACGTTTGTTTTTCACAAGGCTTTCGACGCCACTCCGGATTTGGGTCAGGCCAGCCAGCAGCTCATAGACGCTGGCTTCGATCGAATTCTGACGAGTGGCGGACGGACGTCGGCGATCGATGGGGCCCGCATAATTCACGATTTGCGAAATGCTTACGGAACGCACATCGAATACCTTGTCGCCGGTGGCGTGCGAGCCCACAATCTGGATTCCATCGTGCGTGACACCGGATGCGATCAGATTCACACGGCAGCGCGTACCGTCGTTGCCGATCTTTCGATCGGCCTCAATTGTCAACTTGATTTCGGCAGCGTCATCCGTGATGGCGTGTGCGGCTATGGCATTGCGGATCGCGGACAGCTTAGTAAATTGATATCCATCGCATCGAAAATCTCCATGCAGCGAAATTCAGCGGAGCCTGCAAATTGACAAAGTCTTTGCCTGTCATCGAATCCTGCGATCATTGTTCGGCGTGTTGTCGACAGACACCGATTCCCCCTTTTCAGCCGGGTGAAGAAGAAGTCTGGAACGTGCCGTCTGAATGGCTGATTCCCGTGCAAATGCGCATCGCTGCCGATCAGCAGTTTGAGATGCTGCCATGTGTCTGGCTGGATCAGAATCTGAATCGATGCCAGCACTACGACCACCGCCCTCAAGCCTGTCGCGATTTTCAGATCAACAGCGACTTGTGCCGCTTATCTCGCTGGGATCAGGGTTGAGCATATTCAGGAACGCGGCCTTCATGCGATCGACAGCGACAGTTAGCGGACCAGGCATTGTGGCACCGGATGCCAGCTTGTGGCCTCCACCGCCGAACTGTTCGGCAACCGCTGCCACGTCCAGGGGAACACGACTTCGCAGGCTGAACTTGATCTGCCCTGTCTGAAGTTCAACAGCAACAAATGCCGCTTCCGCACCAGCAACCGTCAGACACACATTCACGAGTCCTTCGGTATCAGACGGCACTGCGCCAGTCTCGGCCATGTCTTTGCCGTCGGCGTAAATCCACGCGAGACGTCCTTCCGCTTCGACCTGAGTTCTCGACAGAACTCGACCGCCAAGGCGAACGCGTGCCAGCGATGAATGTTCGTGAACCATGTTATAGACGTAGTGCGGAATCGCGCCCAGATCCATCAAACGCGCGGCAATCCGCATCGTGCGGGCGGATGTTGACGGGAATCGGAACCATCCGGTATCAGTCGCGATGGCCGCGTACAGCCAATTGGCGACGTCTGCATCGAAAGTTACGCCGAATTCTTCGCCGATCTCGCAGATCAATTCACCCGTTGCCGCTGATGTGACATCCTTCAGTTCCAGAGCATTCATGTGATCGGAACTGACATGGTGGTCGATAATAACGCGTTTGGCGGGTGACGCCTGAATCACATCCGCCATGGAACCCAGTTGTTGCCATGCGCTGGTATCGACAACGATAACAACATCGTGCTGCGGGATCGTCGCTTTCGTGACCGTATCATTCAGTTTCAAAATCACGCCAGGCGGATTCATGAACTGCAGATTTGCCGGTGGCGCCGATGCGTTCACGATCGATACTTTTTTGCCCATCGCCAGCAAAATAGCACGCATCCCCAGTTCGGAGCCCAGCGCATCAGCGTCAGGGCGAACGTGACTGGATATCAGAAACGATTCGTTTTGTTCAATCACCGCTTTTAAAGGTGTCCAGTCCATCGCCGGCACAAAAACTCCACTACTTATTGTAAACTTAACTGAATGGTGGCCAGCGATTCTGTGCTTTTCGGCCCAGTGTGGCATCGAACTACGACACCAGCCGTGATCGTCTGGAATTCAGCCCTGACTTGCAAGTTCCGCTGTGGGCGAAAAGCAAAACCTGGGGAAAATCCAGTCTCGCAATCCGCATTGTTCCGTTGATGAGTGTTCAAATTCCCATGAAGTCCGCAGTCGCAAATTCTGCGAATTCACTACGTGATGAAAAAGAGACAGGGATGCGTGCGGTAAATTCCGCTAAGCTCCGCAGGCTTAGGAGTCGTCCTGAAATAAGTTCCGTTTCTTCACAACCCGAAGCGTGAGCGAGGGATCGGAGTTTTTGAGAGGAATCCCTCACTGACGTTTCGGGTTGTGATTTCAAGACAATGGAAATTCGGTCTGTTATTTCGGGACTGATCCTTCGAATCACAAAAGCGGCTTTGGCGCGAATAAAATCTCCCCTATTGACGCTGCAGTTCCTGTTTTCCCCGCCTACCTACGACTCTCGGCTGAGCCACGAAAACAACCATGAAACGCGATTTTTGGAAGTCACTGACGCTGGGAACCAGCGGCAAATGGTTCTTGATGTCCATTCTTGTTGGAGTTGTCGCCGGTTGCGGCGCGATCGTATTTCAGGTTGCCGGACAGCTCGTCGTACGGTACGTGCTGGTGGAATACTCCGGACTGATCCCAGGCGAAGGTCACGGCGAACGCGCCATGTTCGCGTATCCCCCAACGGTCTTCTCGTTTCCGATGTTGCTGCTGGTGTTGACCGCAGGTGGCCTGGTCTCCGGATTGTTGGTCTACACTTTTGCACCTGAAGCAGAAGGACACGGCACGGATGGTGCGATCGATGCCTTTCACAATAAACGAGGCAACATTCCTATTCGTGTTGCCATCGTGAAGACCATTGCATCAGCGATCACTCTGGGAACTGCTGGCTCCGGTGGTCGAGAAGGTCCTATCGCACAGATCGGAGCGTCGTTTGGTTCGCTTGTCGGACGTCAGTTGAAACTCACCGCCCGCGATCGGCGGATTCTTCTCGCGACCGGTATGGGTGCTGGTATCGGTGCCATTTTTCGCGCGCCGCTGGCGGGGGCTATTTTCGCCGGTGAGATTCTTTACAGCGAGGCTGATCTTGAATCGGACGTGATTGTTCCTGCGGCTATTGCATCGATTATTTCGTATTCGGTTTATGGAATGTTCCTTCCCAAAGAAATCTGTTTTCTGCCTATCTTCGGCGGACTGTCACAGTACTCAACGAATTCGCTGGCGGAGTTGCTGCCTTACACCATTCTGGCGTTGGCGTTGTCACTTGTGGCTGTCTTGTACATTAAAGTGTTCTACGGCATTCATAATCTATTCGCGAAACTGCCCGGGCCGAAGCATATTCGTCCGGCGATCGGAGCCTTGCTGGCGGGATTAGTCGCAGCGGCCTTGTACTATAGTT
>JBDNFT010000543.1:0-4231 GCA_041689695.1 Planctomycetaceae bacterium
CAGGAAGAATTCTGGATCGTGACGCTGAATACCAAAAATCAGCCGATCGATTGTCACCAGATCACAGTCGGCACACTACGAAACAGTCTCGTGCATCCGCGCGAAGTGTTTCGTCCAGCCATCCGCGATGCGGCCAACTGCATTCTCGTGATGCACAACCATCCGTCTGGCGATCCGACTCCCAGCGACCAGGATATCAGCGTCACAGAACGGCTGGAGCAATCAGCCGAAGTGATCGGTATCCCGTTGATCGATCACATCATCGTCGCTGGTGAGAAGGCCGTGAGCATCCAGGAATGGCGCTCAGGGAATCGCTGGTAGGCGGAATTCAGGTACTGCTCCATGGTGGGGCGGTTTCACGTTTTTGTGCGACTGTCCCGAACAACGGCGGTCGCCTCATGCTTATGAAGGAGGTGTTCATGTTTCGAAAGTTATTCACACGTTTTCGCATCCAGAGTCGGACGGCAAAGCCGCTGCTGACGGCCAGCTTCATGGTCGTCAGTGCGGGTTGCGAGGAGCACGCAGAATTGCCCAGTGAAGTCGCAGGTCCTGGCACATCACCAGCCTCTGTGACTGACCAGTCTGCAGTGTCAGACGGCCCTGAAGAGGCGATCCGGTTCCGTTCCGTGATCTTTGATTACCCCGACCAAGGCAAACCGTAACCGGCCCCCCGTTCGTCCGGTTTCTTCTCAAACACAACCTTATCAGGAGATCGTCACATGAAATTGGGTGCAGTCGTGTTGTGCGCTGCGTGCATTGGTTTGTATTTGAACTTCTTCTTGCTGCCCAGAAAAACTGCGGAGCCACGGCCAGTGATCTTCGCGTCGGCTCCCACCATTGAACGCATCGAGGCAATTGGTGACCTGTGTGTGCTGAGAATCCGTTTGTCGGACATGCTGGAAGCCGAATCCTCGGACTACCGAGCGGCATGGCTCATCATGGGTGACGCATTGATCAGCGTCGATCTGCGTCAGGTCACCGTGGACAGCGACGTTCAGGCCAAAACACTGCGGATGCAGATGCCACCACTCGAGGTAATTCAGCCTCGTGTTAACCACGAACGCACACGCTGGTGGGATACCCGGAGCGTGCGCTGGCACAACGGCCGGTTTACGTCCGACAAGACCGGGAAGAGTGCGAGGTTAACGCAGGCCGCCATGATCGAGGCGCAGCGCATGATTGAGGCTGTCAGTCAGCGGCCCGAGTTTATGGACGAAGCCAGAAAGTCGGCCGAGGCCATCGTATCGGCCATGTACTCAGGCACGGGCTACAGCGTCTCATTCCAGTGGAATGAATCTCAGAAGTCACCCGCTCGCAACTGATCGGGTGATTGAAATCTTGTACTGCTCCACGGTGGGGCGGTTGTCACTTTTTGTGCGACTGCCTCTGTTCCGGGGCGGTCGTTTTGTTTTTACCAGAAGGAAAGCAAAGTCATGACTCAAGCTGAGTTGAATCGTCAGATCGCCCAACAGACGGGCGAATCCATCACAGACATCATGCGTCACGGTTTCACCATTCTGGCTGCCTTGCCAGACGACGCAGACGAAGAACGGCTGCAGCAACTGCAGCAACTGCAGCGGCAGCAGCCGACAAAGCCGGTCGCTGCCTGAGAGGAGTTTTTTCAGTTTTCAGTTTTCAGTTTTCAGATAACACAGGATCGCAATGTCGCGACCTGTTCACCTACCACAAGGAGAAGCTATGCCAGTTAAACTCAACATTGGCCTCAGCCGTAAAGTCGGTGAAGCCAATTACGGTTCACGAGGTGCCAGTATTAACATCGAAGTGGAACTCGATAATGGAGTGCTGGGTGATCCCGGTCAGCTTCAAGATCGTGTGCGTGATCTCTACATGCTGGCCCGCCAGAGTGTGGACGATGAACTGCAGCGGCCAGCGGATGCTGCTGAGACCACACACGGGAATGGTCACAGCAATGGAAATGGAAATGGTCATGCCCGTCATGCAAATGGTAATGGCCATGCAACCAACGGCAACGGCAACGGCCACGCAAGCACCACGGGCCAGCAGCCTCGCATGGAAGTCGCTCGGGCCACGCAGAGTCAGATCCGTGCGATCTTTGCCATCACCAAACGGCAGGGGCTGGATGCCAATGTCCTAGTGCGTGACAAGTATCGCGTTCATCGCATGGATGATTTGTCCATCCGGGAAGCCAGTGCTCTGATCGACGATCTCAAGGACTTGCGATCGGAGGTGCGGTCATGATTGCGGCTACTGGACAACCAGTAATCCGCAATTATCTGTCGTACAGTGCTGTCCGCACGTTTCAGAACTGCCCGCTCAAGTATCGGTTCAGATACATCGACGGGCTGGCCGAAGACTGCGTGTCGTCGAGCCTAATCTTCGGCAGTGCCATTCACGCTGCGCTGGAGTTCTACTTCACAGCGCAGATGGGTGGCGAATCCCTGCCAACACTCGACACGCTCCTAGAGGTTTACCAGCAGAGCTGGCGAGACCGATCGGAAGACAACGTCGAGTTCGGTAAATCCGAAACGGCCGATTCGCTGCACGCCATGGCTGATCGGATGTTGCAGAAGTTTCTGGACAGTGATCTTACGCAACCGGAAGGTCGCATCATCGGCATTGAAGAACAGTTTCGGGGTGTCCTCATACCAGGACTCCCGGATCTGCTCGGCTATATCGATCTGCTGCTGGAAACCGATGACGCCATTATCGTGCGAGATTTCAAGACGTCTCGTTCGGCATGGAACCAGGAACAGGCGACGGACCAGTCAGATCAGCTCCTGCTGTACGCCGATCTGGTCCGGAAAATCATGCCTGGCAAACAACTGCGACTGCAGTTTGCCGTGATCACCAAAGCTCGCGACCCGAAAGTTCAGTTGCTCGAAGCCAATTTCGACGAGGGCAAACTGGACAGAACGAAGCGAGTCTTTGAAAACGTGTGGTCAGCTATTAAAGCTGGCCATTTCTATCCATCCCCGTCACCGATGCAGTGTCCGTCGTGCGGATACCGCAACCAGTGTGAAGCATGGCGGGGTAACTCTGTTCGAAAGGAAACGGGTTGACAGCCAAACACAAACTGAATGCGGCCTTTATTCAGGGAGCCCTGGTGATTGCTGCGGTATTTGGAATTCTCGCTGGTAGCTGGATCGTCTTTCTGATCACTGCCGGGGTGCTGATCGCCATGAACCTTCACGACGGTTCCATCCGCCGATAGCGTGGGGCGTTATGTTGGACCAGCACGATCGTCAGAACGAGGCCCGCGTCCTCGCCCGCCATCTTCGATTCGGGGATGGCGGGCATTTTTGTTGAATCACGGGGCGGAGTGTCAGTCCCGCGTTTCTGTGCTTTTTTCACCACTTTAACCGGAGGGAAATGTTATGTCCCACATTGTTGAGATCAAAACTGAAATCCGTGACCCCGTCGCCATTCGTGCGGCCTGTCAGCGGTTGGCTTTGCCCGAACCGGTGTTCGGCGAAGTCCGATTGTTCAGCACGTCGGCCACTGGCTGGGCCGTGCAGTTGCCGGAATGGAGATATCCCGTTGTCTGCGATGTCAACACGGCCACGATCGCGTACGACAACTACGAAGGCCACTGGGGTGCCCCTCAGCAGCTTGATCGCTTTCTCCAGGGCTATGCCGTGGAAAAGGCAAAACTTGAAGCCAGAAAACTAGGGCACACGGTGTTCGAGCAGCCGCTCACGGACGGGTCCATTAAGCTGATTGTTCAGGTTGGAGGTGTAATTTGAAGACTTCAAAAATCATCGAAATCATCATCGCTCCCAACGGTCAGGCAAAAGTGGAAACCAAAGGCTTCACGGGCTCGGAATGCCGGGACGCCAGCCGGTTCATTGAACAGGCCATCGGCCTGCAGACCGGTGAAGTACTCAAACCCGAGTTCCATCAGTCGGCCTCAGTACAGCAACAACTTCAGCAGGGGCAGTAACACGCCGTGTGTTGCTGCGATTAGCTGCTTCCGGGCGATCGGCAGTTGTCTGCCGACTGTCAAAAACCGGGGCTAGCGCCCTGCGGCTAATAAAATCAGCCGCCACGCGCTAGCGTCCGGTTGTTCGGCGTGGTAGTTCCTAATCTGCCGCTCGCCTAACTGCTTTTTCAATCGTCAATCGTCAATCGTCAATCGTCAATCGTCAATCGCCAATCAAAGGAATCATTACATGTCACTTATGGAACGTTTCAGTGAGTACGTGCGAGCGTGCTTCACGGGTCTTTGGATTGAAAGCCATGAACATCAGGA
>JBDNFT010000544.1:0-5712 GCA_041689695.1 Planctomycetaceae bacterium
ATTGCCGATGTTCAAGCCAGTCGTCGAGATGCCGGAAAGACTCTGGTCGATAAACACTATGGCACTTCGGACTGTAAGTTGTACGGCGATTTCCGTGAACTTCTGGATCGTAAAGATATAGACGCCGTACTTGTTGCAACCGGCGATCGCTGGCATGCGGACGCTTCCATGTTGGCAGCCAAGGCTGGCAAAGATGTCTACAGCGAAAAGCCTTGCGGGCTGACCATCGAGCTGTGCCAGCAACTGGCAACAACGATGAAGGCGACGAATCGCGTCTTCCAGGCAGGAACTCAACGCCGCAGCGTGCCGAACTTTGTGCAGGCCGTCGAGTTCGCTCAGAGCGGAAAACTTGGCAAGCTGCACACGCTGTACGCTTCTGTCTACATACCTACGCTGGATATCAGTTGGCTGCCGGGAGAACAAGCTCCGGCAAAAGACGTGTGTGACTGGAACATGTGGCTTGGGCCAGCTCCGTGGCGGCCATACAACCATGACTATGTAAACGGAAAATGGCGAGGTTACTACGATTTTGATTCAGGTGCGCGACTACTGGACTGGGGTGCTCACACTGTCGATCTCTGCCAGTGGGCCAATCAGGCTGATGACACAACTCCGGTGTCATTCGAACCATCGGAGACCGGCATCACATGTATGTACGCAAATGGCGTGAAGCTGGTGCTTGATTTTCTGGCGACGCCGTTTGGTGATCGTGGTCCAAACTGGATCACAAAACTTGGCACGTGTCCCGTACGATTCGTGGGTGAAAACGGTTGGCTCGAAACCGGTGACAGTGGTGAAACCGAAGTCTCCTCAGATCATCTGCGGAAGCAACTGCAGGACTCTGCCGGCAAGGTGAAGGGCTTGGATGTTTCTGCCCACGCCAGAAACTTCTTTGACAGCGTGAAGTCCCGCAAGGCAACAGTTGCCAATCCGGAAGTCATGCGAAATTCCCACATCGCCTGCCACGCTGCCGCATTGGCATGGATTCTGAAACGTAAGTTGACGTTTGATCCAGCGAAGCAGGAATTTGTGAATGACGACGAAGCCAACCGCCTGCGAACACGACCTTCGAGGACATGGACATAGGTCAGTTCCTGTGTGCAATTAAATCCGAACCAAACGAAGGACGGGCTTTTCAGCCCGTCCTTTTTTTGTATGGTCGCGTGTCCGCGTCAATCTGTTAAAATTTTCACACGCTGGCGAGCGGCAGGACGTCAATCCTCCGATCCTTCAGCTTCGCCACACTAAACCGATCTGATTCACCATCCGCGTAAAGCGGATGGGGTCCGGCAAGGTTTAGTCGCAGGGTTTCTAGCTGATCATCTTCTTCACCAATGGCACAAGGCCATTGGGGTCGAACCGGATGCAATCACCGACGAACACAAGATGAAGATTCTTTCTGCCGGAAATGATTTTTCAAAACCGCCGCACCGCGAACCCACGTTGGGCAAACGTTGATTCCACGTCGGCATGTCACCCTTCTTTCGACCTCGTTGGTTGCGGCGAGGCCGCGAAGTCCTGCTCGGCAAGCAGGACCTAAAAGGCATCCCCACCACAATGGCATTTGAGGTCAATTTTTTCAAAATCCAAAGGATTGAGGCGTACGATGGCATGCATTGGAATAGAAAAAGAAGGAAAATTGCCCCAGACCTAAACATCCCAACTTAGTCGTTCCTCGCTCATTTGTGGTATGCAAGTTATTGATATACGGGTTTAGTCTTCGCCGTCGGCGATTTTAAATCGCGCCGGAACAAAGTGAGTTGCATTATGAAGCGATTGGCGATTCTGATATTTCTACTCGCAAACATGAACTGCACCGTAAGTCGTGCACAAATAGCATTGCCATTTGGATTACCGCGTGAGCCGACGTTGTCCGAGCGAATTCAAGGTTGTGACCATCTTGTCCTCGTGAAATGGATGCTCAGCACAGAGGCGAGTTTGTTCTCAAAGGCTACCTCCACATTTCGAATCATTGATGTCGCTAAATCCGATGGAGGCCGCTGGAAGCGTGGCGACGAATTCAAATGCCCCCATTATTTTGAAGGCGACAAAGAAATGCTCTACACAATGATGTATGAGCAACAGCAGTGGGCAAGGCCCGGCGAATCAGATGACGTGTTCTGGAAGTATCTCAAAAAGGTTCCAACTCCGGAAACCGAAAAGCAGCGCAAGGCGGAACGCCTTGTTTGGTTTTTGGATTACCTCGAAAATTCAGCCGAAGTCATTGCGGTTGACGCTTATTCAGAGTTTTCTGCTGCGGACTGGGAGACGCTCAAGTCCATTAAAGAACGATTGCCCGTCACGAAACTGCGGGAATGGACCTTCAGTGATAAGACCTCGAAATCGCGAAGCGGATTGTACGCAATCATGCTGGCATTGGTTGGCGACAAGCAGGACAGATCAGTTCAAAGCGATCATATTGAAAATTGACGTCCATCAGGGTCCGCTTGCAGAATTTGATTGTGCTTATTTGCTGCTGAGCGGAGAAATAGGCCTGCAGTTTCTCACAGAACACCGCATAAAACCATTGACCTTGAAAACAGAGGACGGTTCTGACCGACCGATGCCTTTTGGTGCGACCTACACGGCCTTCAAAGCCGTAGATTTTATGTGGACCAATCACCCGGATGTTATTCCACGAGATCAACTAAAACAGTCAATGTACATTTTTTGGGAAAACCCTCGGACTGCAGATCTTGCAATCGCCGCACTGACCAAGTGGCAGGACTGGTCGGTGCAGGATCGCATGATGCAGATGTATGAGCAAAAGGGATTCGAAATACCGGCTGTCAAACGGGCGATCGTCAAATACTTCATGGAGTGTTCCATGAGTGGCTCGGAACAAACGGGCGAGCAAGCAGCCTATGTTGCCACCGCAACAAACCACCTGAAAACGCTTGAAGAAAATGATCCTGAAATCGTGAACCAAGTTAGAGAACAATTTCAGCGGCGCTGAGTTGAAACATTCTGATTTGATGATTCAAAAACGTTTATCACATGCCGGGTCACGGACGACTTTCTTTCCCGAATTCCCTGAATTTTCAGGAATCTGAAGCCGCGAAACTAAGCAATCAACTCTTCAACCACCTTGCCATGAACATCAGTCAGGCGGAAGTCGCGGCCGGCGTAGCGGTAGGTAAATTTTTCATGGTCGTAGCCGACAAGTTTCATAATCGTCGCGTGAAGATCATGCACGTGGACTTTGTTTTCGACGGCCTTGAAACCAAATTCGTCGGTCGCACCGTGAACGTATCCGCCCCGAACTCCGCCTCCAGCCATCCACATCGTGAATCCCCAGTGATTGTGGTCACGGCCGTTGATCTTGCCAGCGTTCGCCCCCGCCTTTGGAAGCTCGACAACTGGCGTACGTCCGAATTCACCGCCCCAAATCACGAGCGTTTCTTCCAGCAGTCCGCGTTGCTTCAAATCTGTCAGTAACGCACCGATGGCTTGGTCACACTGCTTTGCAAGGCGCCGATGATTGACTTCGATATCGTCGTGATTGTCCCACGGCTGACCTTCACCATGCCACACCTGCACAAAACGCACACCGCGTTCGATCAGGCGACGAGCAATCAAAATCTGCCGCGCCTGAACGCCGTCGCCGTACATGTCGAGAATGTGTTTTGGTTCAAGCGAAATATCAAATGCGTCACTCGCCTGAGTCTGCATCCGGAATGCCAGTTCGTATGACTGAATACGAGATTCCAGTTGCGAATCGCCGGGCCGCGCTTCAAGGTGCTTGCGATTCAGCGACTGCAAAAGGCCGAGCTGCAACGATTGGTCCTTGGGCGTGATGCGGTCGTTGCGAATATTTTCGATCAGCTTTTCGATATCTGTGTTTTTTGTATCAACGTAGGTTCCCTGGTAAACACCCGGAAGAAATCCGCTCTGCCAGTTTTGTGACTCCTGAATTGGATAGCCTCCGGGACACATCGCTACAAATGCTGGCAAGTTTTGATTTTCTGTTCCCAGACCATATGTCAGCCATGACCCCATGCTGGGACGTACCAATCGTGCTTCGCCACAGTTCATCAGCAGAAGAGATGGTTCGTGATTCGGCACGTCTGCGTGCATCGACCGGATGATGGCCATGTCATCCACATGCTGAGCGACGTTCGGAAAAAGTTCGCTCACTTCAATGCCGCTTTCGCCATAACGTCGAAAGCGATACGGCGAAGGGAACAATGCTCCCGTCGGACGTTCGGTTTTTAGGTTACCATCGGAAATCGTCTGCCCACCGCGTTTTTGAAGCTCGGGTTTCGGATCAAACGTATCGACCTGTGACGGCCCACCGTTCATGAACAGGTGAATGACGTGCTTGATCTTCGACGGAAACTGCGCCGGTTTCGGCAGCATTGGATTTGAGGATTCCGCCGCGTATGTTGACGTTGGATTGCCAGCGTTCAGCATTCCTGCCAATGCCATGGAGCCAAAGCCCATGCCGCAGCGTTCCAGCATGCCGCGACGACCAACGGCGATGGAAGAAGAATCTGGTTCTGGTAGTGACGGGTTCATAGTCTTAATCCACGAAGATAAATTCGTTTGTCAGGAGTAATGCCTGAGCCATTTGCGACCATGCATCCATGCGTCCGGGCTCCGCGCTGTCAGGAAAGTCGTCTTCAGATTTCCAGTTGCGTTGAACTTTTTTGTTCACCGACTGCATGATGGTGATCTTTGATTGAAATGAATCGTGCGTTTCGTTGGTGCGACAATCGACAACAAAGTCGATCTGCTGTCCAGCCTTAACATCAAATGGCGGTATCGACTGCCACTGTGTCGAATTGTGCGCGGTTGCATCAGACATCACGCCTCGACCGGACATCACGATGCGGCAACGCACGCCGTCACCTTCTTCCTTCGCGTGGGCAATGACGCTATTCACGAAGATGCGGCAATCGCCGTCGGCCGTCCATCGCCGAATCGCACATAGCGATGATGTGCCACCGGGATGTCCACCGGTGCGAGTCAACGATGTCCAGCCGAGTTTTTCATCCGGCAGCTTTTCACCACCTTGAAACTTACCATCGTGCATTGGCGGGAATGGTGCAAATTCTGTCACGGCCTGTTTTTCTTCCTCGATCGTGCCATAGCCATAACTCCAGCCTGTAGGGCCATTCGCAGTCGCTTTGTCGGCTTGTAGCTGGTCCAGATACGCGGAGCATTGATCAAGTTCATCTTGTGTGGGCTGTCTGCGAAGCACTGTCTGGAACAGTAACTCAATCCGTGCAGTCACATCATCTGAGCTCTTTGCGGATTCCGATGCTTTAGCGATCTCAACGGCATGATCCATGATGAATGGACTATTGAATTGGAACAGGGCCTGTTGTGGAACGGTCGTCTGAAATCGCTTTGCGGCATGAGCATCGGGACTGGCCACATCAAACGCACGAAACAATCCCGGAAAATTTTGCCGGTCAATACGAGCATAAATTGTGCGACGCCCGGATTGAATTTCTTTCGTGATGTCCACCGAAGTGCCACCGATCGTTTGATCAAGTTGACTGGCCACGGCCAGTACCGCGTCGCGTTGCGCTTCGAAGTCGAGACGTGTGCGGTTCATACGAGCAAACAAACGGTTTTCGGGATCGACTGCTTCTGCATCCAGTCGAGGATCCGAACTCTGCTGCCATGTTTCTGAGGATACTATCTGCCGGATCAGCGACTTGATCGACCATTGCTGGTCCATGAATGAAACGGTGAGATAATCGA
>JBDNFT010000545.1:0-9238 GCA_041689695.1 Planctomycetaceae bacterium
CGGCTGACGACGGTCGCGAAACATTGTGACCGCTCCGTTGTGAAACGTGCTGCCTTTCGCAGCGATCAGTTCGCGAACAAATTGATCCCACGGTTTGCGTTCGTGAAACGACTGACGAATCCAACGATCGTAATTGAACGTCGCTTTGATGCCAACATGATAGGGATTCGGACGCAGCAGGTCGGCCCATTTGTTCGCCCAGTGATCAGCAAACTCCGGTTCCAGCAGCAAACGATCCACAAGCCTGGCGCGTTTGTCAGTAGATTCGTCGGCAAGGAAACTTGTCACTTCATCGACGGTTGGAATTCTCCCGCAGATATCTGTTGTGGCTCGCCGAAGAAAAGTGTGATCGTCACACCCAATCGATGGCGTAATGTTCAGACGCTGCAATTTTTTCCAAACCAGTTCGTCTATAAAGTTGTTTTTTGGTAACTGAGCGTAAATCTCAGCATCCACTCTTTCCGTACGCGGGATCAGGATTTCGCAGACCGCGATTTGTCCCATGAATCGCGCCATGATGGCAGCATCGCCGGTGATCTGCCCGGCAGTCACGCCGCCATTTTCATCAACGGCGGCGACCGGAGCTTCGTTGGATTGAAACGCGGTGAGTCGCGTGACATCGCGTTCTGTGCCGTCCGAATATTTCGCAGTCACCGTCAGCGACTGTGTCTGATTTGGAGTGGCGACTATCGATGCCGGTACAACGGCGATAGAAACCAGCTTCGCGGCATCCGGAGCTTTGCGCGGCATGCCCTGCCGCACCCAATCGACCATGGTTTGATATTCAGGGCCATCTACTTCCAGCCGTCGCCCTCCACCATGGGGAACCGTGCCAGCAGGCTTTGCGATCAATAGACTTTGATCCGGCACTGCGGGGAAGATTCGCCGACCGCGACCTTCTTTGGTGATGGCGTCAAAATCCTGCTGAGGATCAAATCCCAATAGCGAAAGTTGAAACCCACCCTGACCGCGGGCTTTTCCGTGGCAAGGTCCGCTATTACATCCCATGCGAGTGAAAATTGGCTGCAACTCGTTTTCAAAATCAACGATTGCGGTATTGGCGCCGTCTTCCGCGCGGACCGAAACTGCGGTTATCGACAGAATAACGACAACATTCAGAATCACGGCTGCCATGTGAGGCAGTCTGCTTTGGAAGTAATGAAGCATCAGGCAAGATCAGCGGCGGGAGGCAACAAAGAAATTTCGTAGAAGCGCAGCCTAACAAATCTAGCCCGCAGTTGTCACGGATGAATCTGCAATCGCCGCGAAAAGGGTGCAGTCTCGGATTTCGGTGGGAGCGAATAGAAAGTTGATTTTCGGGAGGGTGAGGCTCCTCCCGGAAGCGGGAGTCTAGCCCTCCCAAGTTCACAATTAAACGCGACTGCACCCTCGCAAAAACGAAACCCTGCCAAATACCTAAACAAAAAATCACACTAAGGCGATGTTTTTTCAACAGATATTACAAGATGTCAGGCCACGGGCGGCTTCATTCGATCTCTGGTGGAGGACTGATGACGCGCTGTGAGCTGAAGCGTATCGGCAGATTCCCTGCTGGAACTGGAAACACGATCTGGCAACATGCGGGCGATTGTGATGACGCGAATCATCATGATAGATGAATTCCAACCCATCTTCAGGGACATGCGAGCCCTGTGTTTTTCCACCGTCTTTTCACTGATACCGGTAATTATCGAAATCGCTTTATTCGTGCGACCTTCGTAAACAAGATCCAGAATCTCTCGTTCCCGGTTCGACAGAACTTCCAGCTTTTTTTTTCGCTTTCGTGACTTCATCAAGCAGAAGATCAATCGCGCCAAGCGTGGCCTGGACGTGAAAGCGAATCAGCCAGCCAGTCACTTCGCTCACTTCATTGATAACAGCGTTACCGAACACACATGTGACTGCGGCATGTATTGTGACACCGTCATTTCGCGTGATTCGCATTCGATGCGGAGTTTCAAAACGGTGCTGACTGACTTCAGCGAAAAAGTCCTCAGCATTCACATTGGTATTGTTTAATGCTGCTGCGAACTGCTGGCACGGAAACCCAAACGAAGTGTCGGGAGCAGCGGTGAGCTGCCACAAATCACGAAAAGGTCTCGAGCAACACTTCGTCTGTGATTCCTGAGCTGGCACGAAACACCAGGCTGAAGTATCGCTTTCGCAGATCGCTTGAACGAACCCTAAACTGGTTAGTGGATTTAAATTAGATTCAGCCATTGATGCACGAAAGCTCTTTCAGAGCAATAAACTACAGTCGTGAGTAAGACAGAATCAAAGGATGTTGAACGGGTGGAAACGCACGAATCTCCGATTTGCATCTTCATTACAACGGTAAACCCACTATTTTGTCAAATAAGTAGGGTATACCCCCATCGGGTTACTAGTTCCAAGCCCTTTGGAGCAAACAGTTTCCGAACAATTTTCGATCAGTATCGATCAGTTGGCGGTTGGGGGTTGGGGGTTGGCAAATTTTCGCAGAGCTGGAGTGCATTTGGAAGTTGCGCTATTCGAAATTCTAGCCCATGAATTGTTGGAAAAATAAAGGAATTATCATAACCCAACGCATCAGCGAGGGGATTCGTCGGCACGCAGCCGAACTGCCACATTTTGATCCCGCACTTACGTTTCGGGTTGCGAAAATTGAAAAACTAACGCTTCTGGTAAGTAGAACATTAAAATAGTCACCCCGCAGTCTGAATAAGATATGGCCATTAAGACGTAGCCATTAAGCCAGCGATGCGATGTTCGAGGCTGAAAATGTTGTGTTTTTGGGGCAACGGACCTCGTGCTACCGTTCGGTGTCGGTGACAGTGCGGAAGAGCCGCACATTGCGAGTCCCAAAATTCTCAATAGCGTCGTAATTTCCCCGTGCGCGGCGTTTGCCTTGTACGACTATCGCCACTGCGCTTGAGACCTGTGGCAGAACACGGCACACTGCTTCCAGATCGCACCGTCGAATCAATTCACACTGCTGCGTAGATACACTGCCAAGTCGATACCATTCCACGATGACCGCACCAATTGCCCTCGAAGCGACACCCAACCAACAGCCTCATAAGTTGTCCTTGGGGGAACACGTCTTAGTTCTGGCAGCGACGGCTCTGATTTGCTCGGCGATCCTCCGGGCGGAACCGCTGCAAAGTGCCAACGACCGATCTCGCTGGGCAACCGTCTGGTCTTTGGTCGAACGTGGTTCATTTCAAATTGACGAGATTGACTACTACGCCCGCTGGTCCACAATCGACAAAGTGCGATACCGTACCAGCGAATCGGAACCCTGGCACTTCTATTCATCCAAGCCGCCATTGCTGTCCGTGATCGTGGCTGGATTGTATGCAGCCGAGCGATGGACACTGGGATATGGCCTGTTCAATGACACCGCATTTGTAACACGCCTGTTGTTACTGATTGTTAATGGATTGCCATTCTGGCTGGCACTCAGATCTTTGTGTCGCTGTTTGATCATGCTGCACGCGCCAATGCCGGCACGATTATTTATTTTGGCCGTGGCTGGATTCGGTTCAATGCTGAATCCGTATCTAACGACCCTCAACAATCACACCCCGGCTGCTGCTACGGCGATGCTTGCCATCACAGCAGCCGTGGAAATTTTAGTCAGGCGAAATCTCGCGAAGTCCAGTCCGCATGAATCTGCACCGCGGGGTCGCGAGTTCGCGGCTCTCGGGTTCTTTGCTGCGTTGACGTGTTGTTTTGAACTTCCAGCCGCGCTGCTGGGACTGCTGTCATTTGGACTGGCCGTTCTGACAGATCGACGACTGACCCTGAAGTGGTATGTTCCGGCGGCCGCTATTCCACTGGCTGCGTTTTTCATCACAAACTGGATGGCGACAGGCGGAGTTAAACCGTTCTATGCGACGTATGGCACCGAGACTTATCGATACATGCACAACGGAATCCCGAGCTACTGGATGAACCCGCGTGATCTGGATGCAAATCAGGAATCGCCGATCGTCTATCTGTTTCATTGCCTGCTGGGCCATCACGGACTGTTGTCGCTGACCCCGGTGCTCTGCCTGTCCGTCTGCGGATGGTGGATGACACTCGGGCGAAATGCTGACGCCGTGCGAAGAGCCATCATTCTGACAGGAGCTGCACTCACGGTCATTACACTTGGCTTCTATTTGACGCGAACGCAGAACTACAACTATGGCGGCAATTCAGTCGGACTACGCTGGATGCTATGGCTGTCACCGTTCTGGTGGATTGCGATGGTGCCGGTCCTGGAGAGGTGTACTCGTCGCGGATTTCAGATTGCCGCGTTAACTCTGCTGCTGATTTCAATGGTATCTGTTGGCTGGTCGTTGAACCGACCATGGAAGCCATCGTGGCTCTTCGAACAAATGCAGTCCGCCGGATGGATCAACTATCGCACTCCCGTGAAACCATTTGATCCGCCACGAACGTCAATTTTTGCGACGATCCCGGACAAGACAGGAACTTCAGCAGCCTGGAGAAGCTCAAACGGGGAACGCTTAATCGTCACGGCTCTGGAAAATTCCGGTCCCGTCGTTGGCCAGCCGGAACGAAACTCAGACGGCATCGCAATTCGAGTCGAACTGGAGTCTGGCGGAAAGAGAATCTTGATTCAGGATGTTGCTGATTCGACGAAGACTCTACAAGCATCGCCTGCGGTAAAGCTGGACTTGGCGGCGTCAGATTTGGCGAAGTCAGTGGAAGTGTTTGGAGTCGAAGTTCTGGCCAATCCATTGGCTCAGACAGCATCGGTTTATCGCCTGCCAGCGCCAGCGGGCTCATGGAGCGGCTTCAACGCTGCTGGCACGAAATGGGTCCCGTCGATATCTGATTCGACCAAAGCATGGCAGGTCGAACGTGGGGCCGCGCGTGTTCTTGTCGATGATGCGTTTTGGGGCATCTGCTGGCATCGTGTCGATGTGATGTATTGCGATCAGCTTCCTTTTGGAGTCCTGGAATGGAAAACGACTGTCATCTCGGACGCCACCGGCGAAGTGCTTTCCTCAAAGACATGGGTCGCTGAGCAGAAATAGGCTTCGCGCGGTGAGCTTTGATGCTTTGGATTATCTTACTCACAAAACTGTCGTTAAGGAGCTGCGTCGCAAATCCCACCGGCATTTATTGCCGATGAGAGCGGACTGGCGCTGACCAACTGAAATTTGTGCCCTGACAGTCGCATGACTCTCCTTGAGTCGGCGATCTGCGCGCTGCTATTCTGACCCGAAGGTTCAGCATCGAGCGAAAAATAATTGTCTGTACTTGTAGCGAGATTCGCCAGAATTCCATGTGCTTGCAGGATTTCTGGCGAAATCCACTACGACAGTTATTGGCCGATCGATGCTAAGTGGATGATTGTTTGGCTGCCTGAATGCAGTCTCGGGAGAATTCTGATGTTACTACGCGGCATTCTGTTCTGGTCCATCTTGTGCGTCAGTTCTGTGTCCTTCGGGCAGGGTTTGCGGATATCAACCCATGTCTATGACCTCGAAAAATCCGCAGCGCCCGGGCAGATGGTGAGCAGCAGTTTAAGCCTGTGTCACAACGGGCGCATCTATGACTACGTGAATGCCGCTGATGAAGTCGTAATCTTTGATCCTATTGAACGACGATTCACAATTCTGAACAATTCACGTGGTCTCTCAACAACGCTGACGTTTGAAGAGATTCGTCACAAGATGAATTCACTGGAACCCAGAACCACGAAGTACATTCAGGAACTTCGAACGGCAGGGACTCTGAATTCAACTCGAGCCGCAGATGCCATCGACTTTCAGTTGCATCCGGCTTTTGAGCAGACCTTCGATCCCATGAAGGAGACGCTGGTTCTGTCTTCTCCATCGATGACTTATCGCGTCGAGACGCGCAAATGGGACGAAACTGATCAGGTCGAACGCTATCTGGCCTACGCAGACTGGACCGCTCGCCTGAACTTTATTCTGCACCCGAGCAGTCTGCTTCCCGAGCCTCGAATTGCACTCAACGAAGCTCTGCGAAAGCTGAAGGACCGCATGCCCATTTCTGTGGAACTGGACCTGCGACCGAATGCCAGTCTTCATTTGCGAGCCGCACATCAGTTGACTCGTAATCTCAGCGCGGACGATCATCGGCGGATTGCGAACTGGGAAGCCGATCTGAAGTCGAACAGACTGGAAAGCGTCGCGTTCTTGAAATACCAACAGGCGGTATTGGTCACAAAGGCACGTTAACGATTGCGTTTGCCGGACGAAACGTAGGCTCCAATAACGATCATGATGCCAACGAAGCCAACGATCGCAGATGTCACCGAAGGCCCGGACGCCGTGGAGCCAGGCGTTACGCTGCCTCCGGATTCTGCCACGGCATTTTCCCACTCCGACATCGCTGTTTCCTTCATGAGCAGGCTCGACTCACCGTTTGCGTGTTGCATGGGAGTCTCAATCATGGCCGGAATGTCGAGCGGTATCGTGACAAGTTTATCACTGTAGACAAATGCAGGCGGAGGGCTTTTCGCGGAGCCCGAAGTTGCTGCGGAAGCCGCCGTTTTCGCGGATGTCATGATGGTCGATGTGGACGGCTTGGTGTCGTCATCGTCATCATCCTGCGTTAATTGCTGAAGGTATTCGGATCTCCACAGACCCGAATCGAACCCGATGGCATCCGTCGCGATTTGCGGAACCAACTGTTTGAACGAAGATGATTGCGTCTGTTGCGCTGCGGAGCACATCGACAAACACAGCGTGCCGACCAATGTGAGTCCAACGCCGTGCAGGATGTGATTGTTTCGCATGATTTGATCCTTGCGCAGACTAAAATGCCGTCGCTTGCTTGTCGGAAATTGAGATAACATCAAATGCGGTAAAGGTCGCACAGGTTCTTTGAGCGACGTTCCCGCCTCGGATTCGAATGGAAAGCATTCGGCGTGCCGAACAAACGGCGAGCAGTACTTCAGGCACGCGCCACGTTAAACGCGGCGCCACAGGGATTACTGCATTTCGACGCTGTTGGCCCGTAAAACAGGCTGTTTTCAATGTGGCACTCAGGTAGCCGTTGTTTTGCGGAAACTTCGTATGTTTCACGACCTTGACACGTCAGTATTTTTCCGTGATGCCCTTTTGCATCACGTGTGGTGAAACTGACAACTGAGGTTGCAGAGTACGCACGCCATCCTCTGTGAAATCCGTGCCTCTGTGTTTCACACACATCAGCATGGACGCCTTGGACTCATCATTCCAGGCCGCGTACAGTAAATGCGACGGAATTCTCAGGACGATGCGATGAGATGACTTGTGCAGACAAACTCAAATCGCGGAAGATAGTCTATAAACTGTGTGCGAATTTGAAGATTCACTTCCGATTCTGAACTTGGTTTGCGAACATTGGTTTACACATCCTCGAGGTACATGGCCTCGAAATCGCATTATTTTAAGTTCCGGCCTGTTCATCAGGCAGGTGTTATATCATGCAGCCAGATGACAAACTTTGTTATTGCTTTCACGTGAGTCAGCGGAAGGTTCAAAACTTTCTGCGGATTCATCGACCGCGTGTACCAAGTGAAATCAGTGAATGCGGTGGTGCAGGAACGGGTTGCGGCTGGTGTGTGCCGTTTTTAAAGAAGATGTTCGAAGCTTCCAAATCAGATCAGGTGGCTGCGATCGTGGAGTCCGCGGACCAGTATGCTCAGGATCGAGCGGCCTATGTTCGCAGCGGCAAAGGAAAACCACCAGCGTCGAGTGAACCGCGTCAATAAATCTCTGTCCAATTGAATCCAAAGAAATCCTGAATCATGAACGAGAGCGTTGCGGCGAGCCTGCTGGCCAACCTGAAACAGTACTGGGGCTATCCCGGATTTCGACCCTTGCAACGCGAAGCCATGGCGCTGGTGATGAGCGATCGCGATTCACTGGTCGTGTTGCCGACGGGTGGAGGTAAGTCGCTGTGCTATCAGGTGCCAGCCATTACGCGCGAAGGACTCGCGCTGATTGTGTCACCACTCATTTCGCTCATGAAAGATCAGGTGGATTCGTTGCACGCAGTCGGCGTCTCTGCAGCGTGCATTAACAGCATGCAGACGGCTCAGGACAAACGCGATGTTGCCGCGAAGATCCGGAGTCGCGAATTGAAGTTGCTGTACATTGCCCCGGAAAGACTGGTGCAGCCGCAGACCATTGAGTTTCTACAGAAGGCCGGCGTTTCGTTCATCGCAATTGATGAGGCCCACTGTATCAGTCAATGGGGCCACGATTTTCGTCCCGAATATCGCCAGTTGCGATGCTTGAAAACAGCATTCCCAAAAGCCTCCGTGCATGGCTACACGGCGACTGCGACGGAGCAGGTCCGCGCGGACATTGCCGAACAGCTTGGAATCGCGGATGCCGAGATTCTGGTGGGGTCCTTTGATCGACCGAATCTGCAATATCGCGTTGAACGTCGGACGGATTCGATTGGTCAGATTCAACGTATTCTGCAACGACATAAGGGCGAATCCGGCATCGTTTACTGCATCAGTCGCAAAAATGTGGACAGCACCAGCGAATCCCTCAACCGACTGGGCGTGAAGACACTGCCGTATCATGCGGGAATGTCGGATGCAGATCGCCGCAAAAACCAGGACGCATTTATCGACGAAGATATCAGCATCATTGTGGCAACGGTTGCGTTCGGCATGGGGATTGACAAGAGCAACGTGCGTTTTGTGATCCATGCGGAGATGCCACGTTCGCTGGAAAACTACCAACAGGAAAGCGGGCGTGCGGGCCGCGATGGTTTAGAGGCGGAATGTTGTCTGCTGTATGCGGCAAACGATGCCGACACATGGGAATATCTGATGAAGGACACGGAAGATCCCGAGGTCCTTCGCGCCGGTCAGCGATCTGTTTCCGCGATGAAGCAGTATTGCGTGAGTACTCGATGCCGGCACCGGCAATTGGTTGAGCATTTTGGTCAGACATTGGAACACGAGAATTGCGGAGCGTGCGATTTCTGTCTGAACGAAATGAAGCCGGTTGAGGAACCGATGATTCTGGGGCAGAAAATTCTGTCGTGCGTTGTGCGGCAAGGAGAACGCTTCGGTGCCGCCTACACCGCGCAGGTCTTGCGTGGGTCGAAGGCGAAACGCATCATGGAAAACCGTCATGACAAGCTGAGTACCTGGGGGCTGCTGAAGGACGAGCCAGAGCCGCAATTGCGAAACTGGATTGATCAATTGTTGTCTCAGGGATTTCTGCGTCAGGTGGGTGAATACAACTGCCTGGAAGTGACGCCC
>JBDNFT010000546.1:0-3168 GCA_041689695.1 Planctomycetaceae bacterium
AAATGAGGGGATGATCCAAATGAATTTCCATCAGCGGAATCCTATACGAATTCGCGATGCTGTTCACTCCCGCAGCTTTAGAGGGTACGAAAAAGGTGAGCGGTCCTGAAAAGTACGTCAGCGCGCGAGGATGTCTTTCATCACTTCTAATTCCGTGTAGTACATCGCGCTCGGGTCGATGCCCTTGTCGTCAAGCCATTGCAGATGCTGTTTCATCTCTGGCTGGTTCGCGTAGGCCGGCAACCACACCAGCCACACCACACTCAACGCAATGATGCTGCCGGCCAGCGCGAGGACACGTCGGATCTGTGTATTCCAAATCATGGCGTCACCGATCCTGGAAAGATCACTTTGAACATCAACCATGCCATCAACAGCGTCAGGATTAAGTTCAGAGTCTGCCCGCAAACGTACAGGATCAGCGGTTTGCCGCCCTTGAGTTGCGGTAGAAGTTCTTTGAAATTTGTTTCCAGACCGATGCTGACGAATGCCAGACAGAAAAACCAACCTCGTATTGTCTTTGTCGATCCATCGATCATCGCATCGACCAGTTCCGGCCCGGCAGTCAGCGTCGAATACAACACTGAAAACAAAACTGACATTGCGACAAAGCCCAAAACGAATTTCGGAAAGCGATACCAGATTTCCATGGCACCGACCAGCGGAACAGTCTCGTCACGTTCGACATACGTCACCCAGTAAACCGCCACACAGAATGCCGTGACGCCAATCAGAATGTTCTGAATCATCTTCACTGTCGCGGCGACTTCCAAGGCTTCATCGCCCAATACTGCACCCGCCGCCGCAACCGCCCCGGTGGAATCAATCGTTCCGCCCAACCATGCACCGCCTACGATCGGGTCCATGCCGGTGGCTTTGATGATCGCTGGCATGACCACCATCATGACGACGGTGAACGACAGCGACATTCCGATCGCCAGTGACAATTCTTCCTTTTTCGCCTTGCAAGCCCCCGCCGTCGCGATTGCCGCCGACACACCACAAACCGACAAATCCGCAGAGATCACCATGTTCAGGGACTTCGATGGCATCTTCAAAACTTTCTGCCCGAAGATGTACGTCGAAACGAGTACAATCGGCGTTACGATCCATGCGACGAAAATACCCGGTAATCCCAACGCCAGCAGACGATTCATCAACACTTCCGCACCAAGCAACACCAACCCGGTCTTGATAAAGAACTCGGTCAGCATGGCGGGCCGTAGAAATTGCGGCGTGCCGATGGTGTTGCTGATAAGTAGTCCGACCAATAATGCCCACAAAGGATATTCCAGGTTGTACGCCTTGATGACGCTGTGCCCGGCCATCATGAAGGCGACCGTCGCGATCAGAAATATGATCGGAAACGCTTTCAAAAAGCCCACGACGGACTTGCCACGCACGGACATCGCAAAACCAAACACAACGGCGATGATCGCAAATGCACCGAGAGTTCCAGGCCAGCTTTTGGTCAAAGCATCCATGGGGCTGGTCGTCCACTTTGTTGGTGTGGCGATCCATGACGACAGCGGGTTGGCAACATCAACACTTTCGCCGATCGCCAACTTCGCGGCCAGGTCTGCGGGCTGAGTACACCAGACCGCCGCGAACGAGATCGCTAACAAGATTCCGGCACACCAAATCGCCAACCAATCCTCGCCTGTTCGCATGTCCGTCCACAAACTCGGCCTGGCAGCGGGAAGAGGCACATAGGCACTGGTTTCAGAGTTAGCGTCAGACATGCAGATTGGCTTTCAGGTGAAAAGCTTAGGGCTGGTTTGGCGAATTCAAACTTACGATACAACGGGGCTGCTCCTGCAACCGCTGCATGATGGATGCAGGTCAGACAATTCGACATCGTTGCGCGCGAATGAGACTCAGACGACGGGTTACCAGACCACAATAGCCCGAGTCTCAGGCCACTCAACAATGTCAGCAGGCCGTTGCTTTCATCGTAACCCGATGCGTGAGCGAGGGATTCGAGGCGCAGAAAGCACGCCATTCGATCCCTCACTGACGTTTCGGGTTGCGAAAACGCATTAGATCGACAGCCTGCCAGACGAACGGGCGACTTGTTCCACGACTCTGCGATTCGGGCGATCACGCCAACGGGGCGTTTTGATTCGAAGACTCTTCCGACTTCGCCACATGTGCGATGCGGATGATGCGGTAGCCGTCGGGTTTCGATTCAAGCGTGTCGATCCAGAGAGTGTCCTGCCAGCGGTAGCGGATTTGGATTCGAGCAATCGCGCCGGTCAGCAATGCGGCTCGGGCGAGCTGCAGGTTTTTGGCGGTGTCGGCGTTGGCAACGTTCAAGGCTCGATTTGCATCGCGGCGCTGAAGTGCAGCGGTCTTTTCTTCGGCGGAGATTTTGAATTCCGCAAATGGGTTAGTCATGGATTTTGCATGTTGAATTCAGATGCAGAGCCAGTTTGAAATCAAGTACGTCAGGCTTTCCAGCCTGACCCGACCGCTGCCATGTCAGGCTGGAAAGCCTGACGTACTTTTCGGCTGTTTCGAAAACGGGTCTACGGCATCCAGTGTCAGATCGTTGACCAAAAGCGATTCATCGAAAAACGGGATGAACACAGAACCTCTCGGCGGTTGGCCTCGCCCATTGATCCACACCTGAAACACTCACCCACTCCGGCACCAGTGATGCAGTGCGCAGCTATCCAAAATTCCTCTCGTGGGGACTCAGCGAAGCCACAAATGGCGGAGTTGGGTTTTATCTATGGATGTTTGTGCTGACGGCAATCTCGCTGGTTGGAGCGAATGCGTCGGCTATCTGTTGTACATGCAGTTTCTGGGACGTCGGCCAAATCCAAAGTGGTACGTGCCTTTCGTGTTTCTCTCGATCGCCTGGGCCATCAGCATTCACACCGTGACAGCGTTTCTGTACTGCGGTCTTGGTGGACGTTCCTTCTGGAACACTGCTCTGCTGGCGCCCCGATTTCTGGCATCGGCCTTTGTGAGCGGCCCGTCCTTCATCATTCTGGTGATGAGAATTCTGAGTATTACTATGGGATTCACACCGCCGACCGGACCGGCCAGAACGCTTATTCAAATTATTCGTATCGCTATGACGGTCAAACTGATCATGCTGGCCAGTGAAGTGTTCACGATGTTCTACACCGGCGGAGCTCACGCGGCATCCGCCAGATATCT
>JBDNFT010000547.1:0-3762 GCA_041689695.1 Planctomycetaceae bacterium
AAAACTTCGCCGCCGGCAAGCGTGGCTCCTGCATTCATTTGCTTTCCACGACCCGGATGACATTGCACCACGCTGGCTCCTGCGGCTTGAGCGAGCTTAACTGTCCGATCAGCACTGCCGCCGTCAGCGACTATGATTTCCACATCCGGAATGTTTATTAATCGCTGCAACGTATCGGTGATCTGTGCTGCTTCATTCATCGCGGGAATAATGAGATAATAGCCGCCGTCGGTTGCCGGGCCGATAACGACGTCACGATCTTTTAGCTGCTGGAAGGCGTTTGTCAGATGAGTCTCGTCGAGCATCGGACAATCCGTCCCGATCACAACGACACGTTTGGTACCGTCTGCGAATGCCTCCGCGACAGCCGCATTCATGCGGTCTCCGAGCGGTCCTTCAGACGGCGGCCGATACACGAACTGTGTTCCAAATTGATTTCGGAACAACTCTTTATCGCCGCCAAAGTATCGGACTTCGACATGGCAATCATGATCCCGCGTCCAGTGAGAGACGACATCCAGCGTGTGCCCGATCAAACAACGATGCAAATTTGCCGCGCGGTCTGGTCCCAGTGCGGGTATCAATCGTGTCTTCGTCTTACCCGGTTCAGGAAAACGTGTCATCACGATGATTCGATTTGCATGCGACAGATTTGTGGTGGTCACGAGCGGCTGATTCAATCAGTACTATTATTTGTTAATCGGTCTGAAGTGGAGTCTATCACACAGGCAATGCTGCCTGAAATGTGTCCCCAAGCATTCCTCCGTGAACTCTGTGTTGTCCGTGGTGAAAACTGCGATCGGTTTTTTACCACGGAGGACACGGAGAGCACAGAGAAGTCAGCAATGGAGCCTCGTAACAAGGCTGCATTCTCGTTGCGTAGCATTCGCCAGACCGAGGGCTACAATTCTCAGCCTAGGGTGACTTGCCCGATCTCCGATCATTCAGCAATCCTCATTAACGCCAGACTTTCGTCAAGCGACCGTCGGCACCAAGTACACGACCTATGGCTAAGAAGAAAGCAGCGAAAACAGATTCCTCGGCGAACATCGGCTTTGAAGCCAAGCTCTGGCTTGCCGCCGACAAGCTGCGGAACAACATGGACGCGGCGGAATACAAGCACGTCGTCCTGGGTCTGATCTTTCTCAAATACATCAGCGACACCTTTGACGAGCACCATGCCACGCTGATCGAGGGCAAAGGCCAGTACGAAGGTGCCAACCCGGAAGATCCGGACGAATACAAAGCGGAGAACGTCTTCTGGCTGCCGCAGGAAGCACGCTGGTCCCATTTACAGGCTCATGCAAAGCAACCGACCATCGGAAAGCTGGTCGATGATGCCGCTCCCGCCGCAGTTCGGCTACTTTCTGGCCCGCTCCGACGCGCTGCGCACACACGCCATCCAAAACATGACCGGCACCAGCGGACACCAGCGAGTCCTGTCCGATTGGTTCAACACCTTCCAACTCGCCGTACTTAACGGGAATAATGATTACCGCTTCGTCGAATTCACCTCGCCATTGATGACGAGAATAAAAGCAAATTCCGAAGAATCCCGCGCCCTCGCCACCCTGCGGCCGAAGCTGCTGAAGCGGGGAGTTGAGCGTGAGTGGTGCGTCCAACGCAAACGAGGAGGCACTTGCATGGACATATCGAAAAACAGACACCATGATCAGTGCGATTGCCCCGGTGTAACTTGACCGCAGAATCGGATCGATATCTTCAGTAGTCAGCGATTGACATCTCACTGAACGCGATAATTTCATACCAAACTAGGTGTATTCATGTTTATCTCGCGAATCAAAATCCGTAACTGGCGCAACTTCAGAGACGTCGATGTTCAATTATCTGAAATTACTTGTTTGATTGGCCCTAACGCCTCGGGTAAATCCAATCTGCTCGATGTATTTCGCTTCATGCGTGACCTGGTTAATCCGCGTGGCGGTGGGCTGCAACAATCCGTCGGGGCTCGCGGGGGGGTGAAAAAGATTCGGTGTTTAGCTGCACGACAACCCTCAGATGTTGAAATTGAAGTCGAGTTGCGGGAATCTCTTGCTGAACAAGCGGATCCTCCTGAATGGCGATATGTGCTGGCGATCACCAGTCAGCAGGGCGGAAAACGAAAGGGTGTCGTAAAGAAGGAAGAGGTGTACCGCTGCGGAGAATCAATTTTGGTTCGACCCGTAGAAAGTGATGTTGAGGATCCCGAGCGATTAACCGAAACATATTTGGAGCAGGTAAACTCCAATACAGACTTTCGCGAAATTGCCTATTTCTTTGAAAAGACACTCTATCTTCACTTGGTTCCTCAGCTCCTGAAGTTCAGTGACATTTTTGTAACGCGAAACACCGAATCGGATCCTTTTGGCCAAGGCTTTCTTGATGAAATTGCCGCTGTTTCTGGCAAAACACAAACTTCGCGTCTGCGACGAATTGAATCGATACTGAAGGATGTCATTCCGCACTTCGAAGAGCTTCGGTTCGTTAAGGGGGATCACAGGTCGGCCACATCTTGAAATGCGATATGTACATTGGCGCCCATTGGCTGGATGGCAACGCGAAGACCAGTTTTCTGACGGGACTCTACGGCTCATAGCGTTGATCTGGACATTGCTGTCAACTGACAACCTGATTCTGCTTGAAGAGCCCGAGCTTTCGTTGCACCGAAGAATTGTTGAGCAGATTCCCAAACTCATCTCGGATGCTCGTCGTTCGCGAAGAAAAGCGGGCGGACAGGTAGTCATAACAACGCACAGTCCGGCGTTGCTGTCAGACACAAGTTTCTCCGGCACGTTTCTGATTTTGAAGCCTGGAGAGAATGGTGAACCAACGATCGTTCAAATGCCTTCTGACCAAGATATTGCTGCGATGAAGTCCGGAATGTCAGCCGCCGATATTCTGTTGCCACAAACATCAGAATCCATCGGAGACCTTTAATGATGGAGCAAATTTACTGTTACGCATACGCCGAAGACGAGTTGTCATGCGAAGTCGTCCGACGGCTCGTTGAGTACCAGAATGTGACGTCCAAAGTCGGGGTGAGGCTAAAGCTCGTTCAGGGATTCCCAGATAATAAGCACGGTTTCACGCAGATCAAGAAGCGTATTCCTGCGATCCTAGATATGGCGTCTAAAGGAATTGCAACATTGGTGTTAACAGATCTTGATCGCGGCGAATGCGCTCCAGAATTGATCGGCAGTTGGACAGCCCTAGCTGGTAATGCTTTGCTATCTCGTCTGTGGTTTCGCGTGGCAGTGCGAGAAACTGAATCTTGGATGCTGGCGGACAGAGTCGCACTGGCAACTTATTTCGGAATAGCGACCAAGAACTTCGACCAAAACCCCGATCAGCTGATTGATCCCAAGGAACATTTTTTAATGTTGTCCGAGCAAAGTGTCGCAACAAGTCCTTACGGCAGATATTGCCAATTGGAAACGCCAACATCGGACCGAGTTACAACAAAGTCGTTTGTGCGTTTGTAAAAACCAAATGGGACCCAGAGAGGGCGGCAGCGAATTCTCCGAGCCTAAAGCGAGCGTTGGTGGCGATGAAGGCCTTTCATTAGTAGACGTTGACTGGAATTTGATTGTCATTAGTGGGGGTGTTGGTAGAGGGTTTTGGGACTATGGGTTTGCAAACTTTCATTTTCGAATGCAGCAGCTCGACGTAATTCGACTGCGTTGAAAAGAATCTCTTCGGTTCGAACACGCCGTGGCCGCTGGGGATTAAGGCCGGCGACTACTGCCTGCTGCATCATTACGA
>JBDNFT010000548.1:0-6069 GCA_041689695.1 Planctomycetaceae bacterium
ATACGAAAAATCACTCGCGGCGGATCAACTTATTCTGCTTCTCAGAGTCGGGGACATCAGATGGCCTCTGGAAAAAAGGTGGCTGGCAAACTAGCATCCCGGCTCCGTTCGTAGTTGTTTTCCTGAGCCTGTTGACGAGAGTCCGGTGCTATGCCCAAAGTCAAGTTTGTCAACGAAAAGATTACCGTCGATGCCGTTGAAGGCGAAGACCTCAGAACGATTGCCCGCAAAAACGGTGTGCAGCTTTATTCCGGTCCTCACACGATCGTGAACTGCATGGGCATGGGAACGTGCTGCAGTTGCAATGTGATCATCAGCAAAGGTCAGGAAAATATTTCGAAAAAAGGGATTCTTGAAGGACTCTGGAAGTGGCTCAACCCACTGCTGACGCTCAAAGTCTTCTCAAACCCGGACAAAGAAGTCCGTCTGGCCTGCCAGTCCAGGGTCAAGGGTGATGTAGAAGTGGAAACGCATCCTCCGATCAATTGGCACGGCGAAAAATTCTGGAATTGATCGCCATCGACGCTGCTCGTAAACGAAAACTCCGAACGGCGGTACTCAAGTGGTACGATCAGCACGGCCGCCGATTGCCGTGGAGAACGTCAGCTGATCCCTACCGCATCTGGCTCAGCGAGATCATGCTGCAGCAGACGACAGTGGCGGCTGTGGTACCGTACTTCGAACGCTTCACTTCGAAATTCCCAGATATCCCTGCGTTGGCATCGGCCGATGTGGACGAAGTGCTGCGACTGTGGGAGGGACTTGGTTACTATAGCCGTGCCAGGAATCTGCATAAAGCGGCGGTTGCGATTCAACACCATCACAACGGTGTATTTCCTTCCGACCTTAAGGCGCTGCAGCAACTTCCGGGGATCGGCCGCTACACGGCGGGAGCCATCGCTTCATTTGCATTTAATCAGCCCGCACCAATCGTTGAAGCAAATACAGAACGGCTGTACGCGCGACTCATGGCCTTGACGGATGATGTGCGATCAACCGCCAATCAACGTGCATTATGGGATTTTGCCGAAACGATCGTTCCCAAAACGCGACCGGGGGATTTCAATCAGGCGTTGATGGATATCGGTTCGCAGATCTGCCGACCGCAACTTCCAAACTGCGAACAATGCCCGCTGAAGACGTGCTGCGAAGCATTCGCACATGGGAAGCAGAACGAGTTGCCTCATCGCAAACCTCGCACAGCGATCACCGAAATCGATGAGATCTGTGTTGTGATTCGTCGCAAAGAAAAATACCTGCTGCGTCGCCGGGAAGAACGGGAGCGATGGGCCGGCATGTGGGATTTCGTTCGCTTTGAAATTGATGAGGAGGAACTGGACCTACTTCCGTTTGTCGCCATCCGGAAGCGGAAGGGAAAAACCAAAACATCGGAACCAAGCCTGTTTGCTTCATCATCGAGTATTCTGCCAGCGAACATTCGACATCGAGTCAAAGAACAGATCGGCGCGACAGTTGGCGAAGTTGTCGCCGGTACGGAATTCACCTATTCGGTCACTCGCTATCGTGTCAGACTGTTGGGATTTCTGTGTGATGGCAACGCTCCGAAATCTTCAATGACAGACATGGAGCAATGGTTCACGATGGAGGAAATTGCAGAACTGCCGCTTTCCAAAACTGGTCGTCAGGTCGCCGATTGGCTGGCCAGCTGCTGTCCCGCAAAGTAGAACGCCCCTCTCAGGCCGAACGACGCAAGCAGATCTTTGGTCAGATCTGCATCCTTCAGCGTGGTCCCTTCGCAATTGAGGGCAGCCCACCGGTACAACCTCGCGCGATCGATAACGATTTTCAAAACACGGATTTAGCGTTGCCGCCGAAGGGCAGGTCAAGATTGGTGTTCGCTAACGTATTGCCGGTTGCAGACAAACCAAGACTTATCGTGCGGCATGAGTGGAGTTGGGGCGGGTCACTTCCTGAATACATTCAATCGCCACATCACACAATCGATCAATCAATTCAACAGGCATCGCAGGCGCTGGCATCAGGACAATCACATCACCCAGCGGTCGCAGGACGACGCCACGTTTGCGGGCGGCGAGAGTGACCTGATGACCGAGACGCAACTTTGTGTCGTAGGATATCAGCCCGTCGCGGTCTTGTACGAGTTCGAAACCGATCATCAGCCCCTTCTGACGCACTTCTCCGACATGCGGATGGTCGTGCAGCACAGTCAAGCGCTCGGCGATTCTGGCGGTTGTCGTTTGGACGTTTTTCAGCACGTGATTGTCGTCGAACAATTGCAACGACGCCAGCCCTGCAGCACAGCCGAGAGGGTTGCCGGTGTAGGTGTGGCCGTGAAAAAACGTGCGGCCTTCCCACGGATGTCCCAGAAACGCAGAATAGATGCGTTCCGTCGTGAGCGTCGCGGCGAGCGGCAGGTAGCCTCCCGTGATGCCTTTCGCGAGACACAGAAAATCAGGACTCACGCCTTCCTGTTCGCAGGCAAACATGGTTCCCGTTCGACCGAATCCTACGGCAACTTCGTCGGCAATGAGCGGGATATCGAAATCAGTACACAACTGTCGCACGTGTCGCAGAAAGCCTGGCGCGTGAACCAGAATCCCAGCCGCGCCCTGGACGATTGGTTCCATCACAACGCCAGCGATGCGGGTTTGATTTTCGCGGATCAGCCGAGCGACTTCGTCGAAACAAAACGCCAGCCATGAATCTTTCGTGTGCCCCACTGGAACGCGAGTCGCAACTGGCGAAGGCGTTGTCAGCGTCGCAAACAACAACTGCTTGTAACAACGATGAAACAGATCAATACCGCCGACGCTGACAGTGCCCAGCGTGTCGCCGTGATACGCATTGCCAATGCACAAAAACGTATCGCGGTCTTCGGCACCTGCGGCCTTCTGGCGGTGATACTGATAGGCCATCTTCAGCGCGACTTCGACGGAGGTCGCTCCGCTGTCGGAATAGAATACTTTCGTCAATCCCACCGGTCCACGTTCCACCAGCGCGCGGGCCAGACGGATTGATGGTTCACTGGCGAGACCCAGCAGCGTTGTATGAGCCACCTTTTGCAGTTGCTCAGCCACAGCTTGATCAATCGCCGGAACAGCATGGCCATGCACGTTGCACCAGAGCGATGAGATGCCATCCAGATAACGGCGACCAGTGGCATCAATCAGATCAAAACCTTCGCCTCGTACGATAATCGGAGCGTGTTCGTCGATCCATGCGGACATCGGAGTGAACGGATGCCAGACGTGATCATTGTCCCACTTGCGTAGGTTGTCCCACTGGCCTGGTTGGTCGGTGGTGACGTTTGAGGATTGCGGGACCGTCATTCGTACGTGGAATTTTCGTGAATCTGAGCTGTTGTTAGTATGAGCTGATGTCAATTTGAGATGTGTGAAATGAAGTGTAACACGCTTTCACTAAAATAGTGGTACGCCTGTCAAACCCTACATGTTTGCCAGATCAATCGTGACAGGCGTCTCGTTCCACGGTCCTTGAGGCACATCGCCTTTCGCCAGAGCAAACACCATCGCAACAGCCAATAGCAGTGTGGGGATTGTAATCACGGCGAACACGGGAGTCGCAGCGATCTTGCGAAGCTTTGTGCCTTTTTGCCATTGTCGGATGCCACAACCGGCGGAACAAACGCTCATCCACATCAATCCAACAACAATTCCCAGCCCGATGATACGATCTTTCTGCATGGCGTAACGAATCTGTCGCACTGCAATTTGATCAATCGTGTCTGGAAACTCCACTAAAGCAAACATCAGCTTAAATGGCGTATTGCCGCGAACTTCGGAGCCCATCGAGTCTGGTCGTTCATATTGATCGACGATGTATTTGCTGGCAATCGCCTGTGGCAATTCGATGTGAACGCGTTTTGCGTGGCCGAGCATCGCGGGATGCATGCTGGCCGCCACTGATTCCACATGCTTCGCCAACGCTTCTTTGATGCCCGCCGTCAATTTAACTTTGGAATCGTCGTCTGGAAAAACCGCCCCTGACTTCGCAATGAGTCGGCGTCCTTCGGTCTTAGACATCCATTCCGGTTCGGGACGAAGTTCCGGTGCCACGGTAAGTGTGCCATCGGCCTCAGCGGTCATCGGAACGGATTCCGGCGTGGCATTGGAGGACGCAGACTCAGCATGTTGTACGAGCCTGACAATTGAATTGGCAATCATCTCAAGTCCGCGAGCTGCGATCATTGGCTGCATGGGAACGGTTGAACCAACGGGCGGCGTCAGCGGAATCAAGGCGTATGTCTGACGAATGCGACCGGGTAATTCTGAGTTAAACGATTTGAGCAGATCCTGACCGCCAGCACCCAGCATTTGCTGCACCATTTCATCCGAAGGCTGGAAGATGACGACGTCGCCGTTGTCTGATTTTGCTGCCTGGCCAAATGCCGTGGCAGTCGATTTGTCGCCAACCTTTTCTAATTGAGTACGCAGGAACGCTCCGATCCCAGCGACCATTTCTTCAAGCTGCACTTTGCGACGTTCGGCTACATCTGGACTCGTTGAATCTGTGCCCGACGCAACGGCTACTGCGGGCACCGATGATGAAGAGTCCTGGGCCTGATTGCTTTGGCTTGTCGACTGCTCTGACGAATCCAGGACAACAGAAACCGCTGAGCGATCCTCCGCTTCTGCTTCGACTTCAATTCTGGGTTTCGCTGGGGCAGAAGCTTGGTTGCTATCACCCAGTATGGACTGTCGTATCGTTTCTTCTTCAACCTTCGATGTTTGAGTTACAATTACCTGTTCGTGAGCCCATGCTGTCCTTGTGGGACGACGAAACTGGACCAAAGATAAAGCGATGAGGACCAGAACTATGGCGACCAGCCCGGCTGAAATACCCACCGCAGACTTTAGCCCGGACCACGCATCAATCTTTTCCGCAGGATTGGCTTTGCCACGACCGGTCAGTGCATTGATGACCAGCGACAGCAGTGCCAACGCTCCCATGCCACGTCCGATGACGACAGCAGCGATTAATATCAGGCCAAAGAAAGATAACATCATAGCTCCCTATTCCAATCAACGCGCGAGCAACACATTGTCAGGACGGGTATGGAGACCCGTCCTGCATATTACGAATCCCGCAATTCAAGCCTTATGCCCCGCAGCGGCCGGAACCGCTACGACGACGGGATGACGCACCTGAGCTAAAACCGGACCCGCCTGAGAAGCTCCCGGTGCCTGTGTCAGCAGCCGGTCTTCCTGCGGTGTCCAACCAGACGACAACTGTACCACTGCTGAAATTGCCAAGGCCCAGATTGCTCCCAACTGTTCTGAAAACGGCAGGATCGCAGATAGTACAACACCCAGAAACAACGTCACGAGCGAACTGGAAATTCGAAATCGAGCCTTGCGAAAACTGTCGGCCTGCCACCACCAGCGACGAATCAAAAACAACAATCCAAAGAACATCATAAATCCGGCCATCGTCGGCAATCCACCCTCCAGCATCTGCATGCGTCCAATCGTGCCGTGATTGAAAATCCCATCGCCATCAACACGTAACAACTGCGAATCATTCAGCATCAAAAATTGTTGCAGAACTGCCGCGATCGCTCCGACACCCAAACCGAGCCCCGCGAGAATCAAACGCCGCACGATCGCATCACCCGTGCGGCCTTCCCACAATTTGGCAGGCACGATCAAGGCCCATGCCGCCAGCAATGTGACAGTTCCAAAGAATGCCACATCCGCCGCGTTCGGCAGCAGATCGGTCGCCATGTGGACGGCGGTTGTCACCAGCGCCGCAGCAGCCAGTGAAATTGTCAAAGACGTTGTCACGTCTGTCACTCGCTGACCAGCAGGAATCTGGCGCATAGTCGCTGGCGTGTAAACAACCGCAGTTGCGGCCCTTGCCTGAGGGGCCGCTGCCATCTGTCTTTGCGGAGCATTCATGATCACCGGAGCTGGCGATTGTGTGGCAGTCGATCGCGTGGCTGCTGATTCCTGATGCGCAACTGACGAGGCTGTTTCTGGTGAAAGAAAAGTATTTGCCGCGACTGCTGCACGCGGTGCCACCGTCGGTGGCCGCTTCATGAAGAATTGGCGATACACAAGATAAGCC
>JBDNFT010000549.1:0-11870 GCA_041689695.1 Planctomycetaceae bacterium
AACTTCGCTTCTTATGATGACAGGACGATTATGATGACAGGACGATAAGAAACACAAATTGCGATTCATCGTCCTGTCATCAATCGTCCTGTCAAACGTTGATAAAGAGACCGTTGAATCAACGATCAGTGCCACCTTAAGCACCAACGTTTAACTCGCTAAAATGCGGGCGTTGCCTGGGCGGTTAAATGATGAAACTTCTGCATGGGTGCTTACAGTCAGATCCGTCTCTGTTTTCAATCACGCAAATCGAATTCGTCGTGGTGCGGACTGTGAATGAACCATTCAATATGGCCGGGGACATGAGATGTTGTGGCGGATGTGTGCGAATCTGAATATCATTCTCCTCCTTTCGGGGCTTGTAGCTCCTGATTGTTTCGAAAAGGCTGAAGATGTATTGCGAAGACCGCTGAACACCGGGACCTACTCATGGCTTCAGGAATTGCCATGCACATCCCATGCACAAGCCCCGAATCTTCAGCGAAACAAGCCAGACACGATGTGAACACCATCAATACAACTTTTGGACTGGAAAGAGACGGATAACCCCTGCAGGGATTTTTCGGCTTTTCCGAGTATCAACCGATGCCGAGACGTGGATCATCGGATGGACGTGCCTGAGCATCTCTACGACGAAGAGATCCTGATCGACAATGGCGTCAGTTCGCTACGCCAAATGAACGGGATGACCACTCCGAGATTGCGGGACAGTCTGTATCTGTATCTGCGGCTGCGGTGACGGGATCAGAGTTGGAAAAATGGAATCTGAAATTTCAGAAAAATGGTCTTTGCTCAGGTGGCCAATATGGTGGCCAATTAGAAACGACATATCGCCGAAAGCCCTTTATTTACTGGCATTCAACCATGTCTGGTGGAGGCCCACAGCCTCCACGTGAATTCAGAAAGCCGCTGTTCAATTTGATCAGCGGCTTTTTAAAATTCCGTGCCATGATGAAGCCATTGCGTTGCTGGTCTACCAGACAGCAATGACGGCTGGGAACACAATGGAGTCCCTTCAATGGATGCAAATCACCGCAATCCTCGGATCGTTGAGATTCGGTGGGACGCGACTAATTGCTTTGAGCCTCGTTAAACAAGTTAAACAACAGGTACTCTGCGTTGCGAATACAAATCGTTATCGAATACGATGCCAATCGACGTCACGCTGTGTCGAATTCTTCATCCGCCGATCATTGATTGAGGCTACTTCTTATGCGAGGTCCCGGTGCCCCTGCCAGTCTCTTGTTCAGGCTGATTGTTCCGGCTACGGCTGTTTTCATCATTACTGTGATGTCATTGATCGCGGTTGTGTTCAGTGATCAGAGAGCACCGGTCGCCAGGTTCCTCAACTCATATGGCACTCAGCTGCTTGTGGTGGAATTCTTCGCCGTGATCGGGCTCAGTTTTCTAGCTATGATGGTCGATCGCATCCGAACTCTGCGAGAACTCCGGAATTCGTCCAAAGAAAAAACGGAAGGCGAAGTCAGCGAATGAGTTACGAATTTACTAGGTTTTTTGGAAGAGTGCGGGTTCAGCGGCCATCGTGAGAACCCCCGGAGTCGCCAATCCGGGAACTGCGAGGTGAAAAACGCTGGCAATTTTTTGCGATTTGTGGCATAAAAAGCACTATTGAAAGTCTCTTTTACAGGCGGCTGGCCGTCAGAGACGTTCGGTTCGTCACCGAATCCTGGTGTCACAGTGTGATCGATCTGTTCTTTCCGGAGGTAACCATTAAACGATCTCGTCCTACAGCGGCTCCCCAAAGCAATTTGCCGCGCATGAATGAACGCATTCGCATTTCTCCAATCCGTGTTGTTAGTGCGACAGGCGAAATGCTGGGTGAAATGGAAACAGCAGCAGCCCTGCGAATAGCAATGGATGAAGGCTTGGATCTGGTAGAAGTCAGCCCGGAAGCGCGTCCTCCGGTTTGCCGAATCATGAATTACGGTAAAGTAATTTACGAACGCCAGAAGAAAACAAGCGGACCGAAACAACACAAAACTCAACTGAAGCAACTTCGACTTCGTGCGAAAACCGGTCAGCACGATATTGAAACAAAAGTACGACAAGCGCGTGACTTTCTGGTGCGTCGCGACAAAGTCAAAATTAACGTCATGTTCAAGGGGCGTGAAAACGCGCATCATGAACGTGGAATTGAAATGCTCGATGAAGTTGTGAAAAGTCTGGCGGATGTTGCCACTGTCGAGCAGGCACCAAGGATGGAAAGCGGCAAGATGATGTCAGTGCTGTTAACGCCGCTTAAACATTAATATCAGTAAGTTACGAACACCACACCGAGCACGCATTTCCGCGTGCTCGCTGTGTTTCAGGATTCGAATACGGAGAATTCAACGTGCGACAAATTCGCATACAACGTGTTATTGCTGTTCTGGCGTTAGCATCATTCGTTGCAGGCTGCACGGCAGATCCTGAGACCGTTGATTCGGTACAGATTCCTGCGGAACCGATCGTTCAGCCTGCGATACAAGAAGCAATCACGCCGCCTCCAGAATCTACCGGAGAGAATGTTATGTCCGACACTGCTGAAGCAAAGCCAACGAAATACAACGAGCTGACGGATATCGAAGCGTATGTGATTCTGAAGAAAGGCACGGAACGGCCATTCGTCGGAGAATATACGGACACCAAAGATCCGGGGACTTACATTTGCCGTCAATGCAACGCGCCGCTCTATCTGGCGACGCAGAAATTCAGCAGCCATTGCGGCTGGCCGAGCTTTGATGATGAAATCAAAGGGGCCGTCGAACGTCATGTCGATGCTGATGGCGATCGTACAGAAATCGTCTGTAAGAACTGCGGCGGGCATCTCGGCCACGTTTTTCAGGGCGAAGGATACACGGAAAAGAACACGCGGCACTGCGTGAATTCGCTGTCAATGAAATTCATCGCGGAAGGCAAACCGCTGCCGCCGGTGGTTCAACTGCCAAAGGCGGAATAGGTCGCAATGCTATGCCTCAATCAACCCTTCGCGGATGGCCCAGCGGCACAGATCCACGCGGTCTGTGGCACCGATCGCACGCATGATGCGATACTTGTGGCTCTCAACCGCTTTCTGTGAAATCGACAGTGCTTCAGCTACTTCTGACACGCGGCGACCTTCCGCGATGTTCAGCAGAACGTCCCACTGGCGGTCGGTCAGTTTTTGCATCTGAGCACTGGCGAGGCATCGAAATTTGCCGTCGCGGGTCAGTTGCATTCGAGCTGCAAGGTGCTCAGAAAGAACGGGCGTTCCAGCCGCAACCTGGCTCAACTGTTCGCTGATTCGCTTGACAGCGTCTTCGCGTGAGAGCATTCCAGTTACGCGATTGTTGGCGATCAAGTCCAGTTGACGGTCAGTCAGTGAATCTGCAAAGACTGCTATTTTCGTTTCACCAAGTCGTACGGCCAGATCGGAAAATACGTCTCTGGAGACTGCTGCGATGAGTCGCTCCCCGATCAAAACGACCTGCGGACGTTGACTTCGAATTGAGAGCAAGAGTTCCGAGGCACTGGACACAGCAGTCACGTTTCGGAAGCCTCCGTATGCATTGAGACACCATGCAATCGATTCTGCGTTGACTCGATTGCAGTCAGCAATCACAGCGTCGGCGGTTTGGCTTTGGGGGAGTTCTGCCTGTGCTGAGAGACGATCCGCGAATGTCTGCATGATGAGCTAGCTCCTTCAGGGTTCTACTTCTACAAAATCTGGTAATGCGACTTGCTGATCATTGTTCTGCATCTCTGCGGAACAACTTTCAGGTTCGAGGTTTGTAGCCGCGATGTGAATGATTTACCGAGAGGGATTGCCCACGTAGGACATATCCCCATACGACGCGAGGGTTTTTCCGCACGATACGTGGTTTTGTGAATGATATGAGGAGTTAAGACTCTGCCGCGCTGCGGGTTAGTCCGCAATTACGGGTGAGGATTCATGTCATGTCAGGACGGGACTGGAGTCCCGTCCTGCAGACTTGCGATCGACGTGAAGGATTCAATTTTCCTTTTCACAGTCCTCGTCGCTGTCTTCTTCTTCGTCGTCATCCTCTTCATCGCTTGCGTGTTCATCAGACACATCATCCAGCGACAGCAGGTCGTCGGAATCGAGATCGACAAGCGCTTGTTCCAATGCGGCCTCATCCTCGGTCGGGTCAAGCATTTGCTCATCTGAAAGCTCGGTTAATTCCGGCGGTTCCTCTTCTTCCTGACTTGCACGCCACGTGGTCAGCCCTTCAAAAACGTCTGCCGATTCATTGCGACCACGCAGGATCAGGCGAATGGGCACCTCCTGAAATGGCGTGAATTCTCGCAGAAAACCGAGCAGATAACGCTTCCATGACTCATCGAGCAGCGCGGGTTCGTTGCACTTCAGCACGATCGTTGGTGGCGAACCTGCCACCTGTGACGCAAAGAAAATCTTCGGACGGCGGTTTGCCCGAATCGGCGGCGGATTTCTGTCGATCGCGATCCGCACGGTTTTATTGAGTCGTCCGGTGCTGATGCGAGCGTTGGCCTGCTTGTAAACTGACCGTGCCAGGTTCAACAGTTTGCGAATGTTCTTCCCATCCTTCGCGGTGATAATTGCAATGGGCACGTGTCGCATGGAGCTAAACGACTCCGTCAGATACTTCGACCATTTATCGGTCGTCATTTCCATGTCCAGAGCGCGGTCCCACTTATTGATCACGAAGATGCAGGGCTTGTAGTGTTCGCTGATTTCTTCGACAAGCTGCTTATCGACGCGCGAAACCGTTTCTGTTGCGTCGAAGAACATGAGCACCAGATCCGCACGACGAATGCTCCGCTGCGCTCGGACAAGGCCGTAGAATTCGATATCGTTCGCCAGACTTTTCTTTTTGCGAACGCCGGGAGTGTCGATCGCGACAAACGCTTTGCCATCCACTTCAAATCGAATGTCGATGCTGTCTCGCGTTGTGCCCGCGATTTCGCTGACAATCACACGATCAGATTGAGCCAGTTGATTGATGAATGTGCTTTTTCCGACATTTCTGCGTCCGACGACCGCGATTCGCATATCAGCCGGAGACAGCAACACATCGCCTTCTGCTGTTTCTGTGGATGCTGCGGTGGGCAGTAATTCGACGATTTTTTCGACCAGTTCATAGCGGTTGCGATTGGCTTTGACGCTGGTCGTGATCTGGGGCACGTTGCAAAGTTGCAAAAACGAGGCCGCCTCGTGGTCCAGACTTGTGGAATCGCATTTGTTTACGACCATCAGCGTGGGTTTGCCCATGCGTCGCAGTCGATCGGCGACTTCCCTATCAAGCGGCGTCAGGCCTGCTTTGGCATCCACAACGAACATCATTAGATCGCATTCGTCCAGACCATTCTGGATCTGGCGTTCGATGTCTTCGGACAGATCATCGCTATCCACGATGCCGATGCCGCCGGTATCGACGAGTTCAAAATAGCGATCATGCTTATGCATAATCCAGGTAACGCGGTCGCGCGTGACTCCGGCTGTCGGATCGACGACGGAAATCAGTCGCTCCGCCAGCCAGTTCAACAGCGAGCTTTTTCCGACGTTCGGGCGACCGACGATCGCCACTTTCGGAATTCCCATGATGTTCTGCTCTCAGTTCTGACTTGATCGACGATGAATTTTGGACAACATTGTTTGACAACAAGGTATCGTGACATCCTTTGATGTTCATTCGACGGGCGGCCTGTCCTTGTGATTTTCCGAAGAACGCGGCAATTTTCGTGCAGAACGACTACACTGCGATCCAATTCCACACTTCCTGGCTTTCGCCCCTTCCAATGAGCACCGTCCATGCGTCCGCCGATTCTCGATCGCGAAGAATACATCGAACAAGCTTATTTCTTTCGCGTCTTTCGCGAACGACTGCAAGAAAACGTGCCGTCCCAGGAAGTCCTGCAAACCATTCAGGAGGAAATCCTGGCGACAACTCGCTTACCCATGGCGATCGATTTCCTGCGTACCGAAATCCTGCACAGCGGTCGCATCAGTGATGCCATGCACCGGCTACCACATTATTTTGCACCATTCCAGACGTACGTGATCCAGCGCGCCGAAGACGACGAATCTCGCTTTGAACAAATTGTGGCCCTGCAGATTCTGGAAAGCGAAGCGGCCTATCGGGCAAGAAACGCATCGCCATCCGGGATGTTTGTGTACCAGTTCGAATGCATCGCTCGCAATCGACTTGGATACACCGAAGGGTTGAAAGCCATGGCCATGGACCCACTGTACTCCGACGAATGGACGAGGTGGATTGTCAAATTGAGCAATGAATTGGGCAGCAAGGAGCTCGCGGAAGTTGTCTATCTGGCGTCACAGCATTTTTACAATCGTCGCACATCGCAGAGTTCGAACAAGGCGGCTCCAGTGGCTCCGGTGAATGCCCCTGTCATGCTGTTCGGAGATCAGGAAGGCCGAATTGCCAAGGCCAATATCGGTCGTGATCCGCTCTTTTTCTTTGCAGCACTTCAGCGGCAGTTGGATTACCCCGTGGTGCCTCGGTCACCAAAAGCAGACGCCTATCAAAAACTGGACCCAGTACTCGAGGCACGTTTCAATAAGCTGGAACAACGTCTGAAGATTGTCGAAATGGAAACGAAGGGTGGCATTGACTTGAAGCAGTTCTATAAAACTTCGGATAGTGTGGACGGAGCTTAGTGGTCTGTCCATGGCGAGTTCATTAGTAGCGAAAGTGGTCAAGACTTTCGGATTCCTCTGAATGGCCGAAAGTCTTGACGACTTTCGCTACTAGTCCTGGCAAAAATGCAGCCCACCAAAGCCAGGTCGTCAGGCTTCAAAACAGCGGCCATGCGATCGACCATTTTCCGCCAAGTATTTCAACTTTACATTAACCGGAATTCCGTAACATGACCCTCGTAGCACCCGTCGCTCCCGAACAAGCCACTGACAAAGCCGCTCAGACGTATGAACGCATCAAGGAGATTTTTGAGGTCTCTGAGATCCCGGAGATTTTTCAATACATGGCGAATGTGCCAGCCTTCGTGCATGACTTCTTCATGAATTTTCGCAAGTTCGTACTGAGCGCTGGCAAGCTGGATGAAAAACGCAAGCTCCTTGTCGCGTGTGCCGTGGCTGGCCAAACGGGAAGCATGAAGTGGCTGGAATATCTGCAAACGTTTGCTGCTGCCAGAAACGTCACCGCCGCCGAAATCACGGAAGCGCTGGCCGTGGGGGCGACGAATTCGATGTACAATGTCCTTTTCAAATTCCGCGATATCGCCGGTACAGATGTCTTTGATGGGATGAGCGTCGGGCTGCGGGCGCACACGTTTCACGGGACTTCATTGGATGATATGACCGTTGAACTCATCAATCTCGCTCTCAGCGACATTAACGGCTGCAAGCCTTGCACCGCCGCCCATGTCGAAAAAGCTCGCCAAACCGGTCTTTCTGACGAAGCGATTTACGCAGCGATCCAATGTGCGGCGACGATGATTGCCGGGACGCAGTGCTTAAGGTCGATCGGAATCTCGTGAATTACGGCTCCGGAATTCACCCGTGCGAAACACGATTGATTTCGGGGCAAAAGCCTTGATTTCCTGTTCGAAAGCTGCCATCCTTCCCCGCTTCGCCGCTCCCCGGTCTCCACAGGGAAGTGAATTTCGGCCTGATTATCATAAACGTTGAGTGTTTTCGGAGTTGTTGAGATGCACATTCGCAAGGGTGACGTAGTTGAAGTGGTTGCTGGTGACGATTCAGGAACTCGTGGCACGGTAAGGTCCGTCGATCGAAAGAACGGCAAAGTCGTCATCGAAGGCGTGAATAAAGTCTATAAGCACGTCAAACGCGGCCATCCAAAAAGCCCATCGGGCGGTCGGTTGCACTTGGAATTGGGAATTGATGCATCTAACGTGATGCTGATTTGTCCTCAGACCAACAAGCCGACACGCGTGGGTGTGAAAGTCAAGGAAGATGGCAGCAAAGAATTGATCGCCAAACGAAGCGGTGTTGCAATCCGCCAGATCGCGAACGTGAAGAAAGGTTAAGCGTACTCCGGCAGATTTCACTTTCTGCTGAGTAACGTCTTTCATCTTTGAATCGTACAAACAAAACGGGCCGTGAAGTTATTTCTTCACGGCCCGTTTTGCGTAAAATACGCTCGTCATGACACAACAACTCACCTCACCAGTTTCTGATCCCACATCCATCTTCGAACTCTTTCGAGGCAGTTACGGCACGGAGTTGCTGACGGTGGCAGTGGCTCATTTTGATCTGTTCGGACGACTTGCTAAACAATCCAGAACGCTTGCCGAGCTGCAAGCAGATTTGAGTCTGGCGGAACGCCCTGCGATTGTTCTGACAACAGCTCTTCGTGCGATGGCATTGTTGCAGAAAGACGCGGCCGGTCGATTTAGCCTGACTCCCCTCGCAGCCGAACATCTTGTGCGTGGCAAAGAATTTGACGTTGGCAGCTATTTGAGTCTGGCAGCAACGTCACCCGGCGTCGTTGAAATGGTCGAACGACTTCGAACCAATCGTCCGGCTGGTTTATCTGGTGATGAAGCGGGGGCGGCGTTCATCTACCGCGACGGCATGAAGTCGGCCATGGAACAGACTCAACTGGCCGAACATTTTACGCTCGCTTTGTCCGGTCGAGCCAAAAACGTCGCGCCTGTGCTGGCGGAGAAAATCTCTTGCAATGGGGCAAAGACGCTGCTGGATGTCGGCGGAGGCACCGGCATCTACAGCATCGCATTCCTTCGAGCGAACTCGAACCTGCGGGCCATCGTTTTTGATCGCCCTGAAGTTCTGAAAACCGCCGAACGCTTCTCCGCAGAATACAGTGTTGAAGATCGCGTCCATTTGCAAGCAGGCGACATGTTCGCTGATCCGCTGCCCCATGCAGATATCATCCTGCTCTCAAACATTCTGCACGACTGGGACATTCCAGAATGCCAAACACTGGTCGATCGATGTGCTGCGGCGCTCAATCCCGGCGGTCGATTAATTCTTCACGACGTTTTACTCAACGATGAGCTCGACGGCCCATTGCCAATCGCTTTGTACTCGGCCGCACTGTTTACGTTCACCGAAGGCCGCGCCTACAGCGCCGCAGAATACAATGGAATGCTGACCAAAGCCGGCCTGCAGCCTCAGCCCCCCATTCCGACCCTAATTCATTGCCACGCGATCGTCGGACGAGAGGCGTAGCCGCTGGAAGCCTGTCGGCGGAGCGACAGGTTTACGGTACACCCGTCGCTCCGCCGACGGGAATGCAGAATTCGAACACCATCACCAACCGACACCGGATCTCATAGATGGCACTCACACAAACGCAGATCATTCAGTCTCTTGGTGAAGCACTCACGTGGTTTCAACGGGAGCTGGCGTGGGGTGTCAACGCTTCAGAGCTTAAACATTTGACAGGAAGAATCGGTGAGCTTTACGCGGCGCTAATTACGAATGGCCGAATGTCGGAAAAATCGCAACAAAAGGGATACGACGTTGTTTCGTCGAATGGAGAAAAAATCTCCGTCAAGACGACAACTATGACATACGGCAGTGGCCATGTATCGTTCAATCCAAGAACTCTGGAAGTTGTTGACCGGATTATCGTACTTCAAATTGCCATAGATGATGAAGATGAAGCACAGGACTTACAAATCAAAGTCCTGCTGGATAAACCGACTCCGGAGTTATTGCAAATCCTCGGCAGTGAACGAAACGGAAAATTCGATCTCGCTCTCTCAAAACTCCTGTCCAAAAAAACCAAAATTGATGTGCTGCGTCCAGCAGTTGAAGTCAAATTCAAAGGCTTCACCGTTCAGGAGATGGAGACTGGCACAATTGTCCTCTTAAAGGATGGAAGCAGCGTTATTCCAGTGAAGCCAGTGCTTCGAGAAATAGCAAAGGAGCTGAACATCGGACTGCTTAATGCTTCTGGAAATCCTCACAACACCCGACAACTTGGAAGCCTTGTCATAAAATCAATCGTGGAGCAGGCCTCCTCAAATGATTCGTTTCCATAAAGCTCGTTCCGTTCGCTCGCAATAGACCCACTAACCTCACAACACCCCAAGCCTGACACAATGAATTTCTGCAGGGGACCCGCCAAACCCACTGGTGAGCTGTCAATCCATGTGAAATAATCTCTGCGCAACGAAGCTCATGTTCCTTGAAACTTCACCAGCCAAGAAACAACTATGAGAAACAACGACACGGATATTTACCAACTCGGGCGACGAGCGTTTCTCCAGCACGGCACGCTGTTGCTGACGACGGCCGCGACGTTAAATCCTTCGTCTCTGTTTGCCGATGACGACAAAAAGCCATTGCGGATTGGCCTGGTCACAGATCTCCATCACGCCGACAAGCCTTCTGCGGGAACTCGCCACTATCGCGAGACACTCGGCAAACTTTCTGAGGCCGCCATGCAATTCGAAAAAGATGGCGTGACATTCATCGTGGAACTGGGAGATCTGATCGATGCGGCCGATTCCGTTGAGACAGAACAGCGATATCTCAAAACGATCAACAGTGAATTCGCAAACATCTCCAGGGATCGCCACTATGTTCTGGGAAATCACTGCGTCGATACTCTGACCAAGGCCGAGTTTCTTGATGGCGTAGAACAGAAGCAATCGTACTATTCTTTCGATCGCGGTGATTTCCATTTTGTTGTTCTGGACGCCTGCTTCCGCAGCGATGGTGCGCCGTATGGCCGCAAGAACTCCAAATGGAACGACGCGAATATCCCGGCTGCCGAATTGGAGTGGCTGCGGGCTGACCTAAAATTAACGAGCAAGCAGACAATGGTTTTTGCTCACCAGCGATTAGACGTGAGCAATGACCATGGCGTAAAGAACTGCCCCGACATACGAAACACCTTCGAGCAATCGGGCAAGGTTCTTGCCGTGTTTCAAGGCCACAGCCATCAGAACGATCTCAAGGATATTGGCGGAATTCACTACTGCACACTGGTTGCGATGATTGAGGGGTCCGGAGCAGAGAACAACGGGTATTCGGTCATGGATATTGCTCAGGACGGCGCGATCCGTCTCACCGGCTTTCGAAAACAAACTCGCTACGATTGGGATCGAAAAGTCTAAGCGTCGCGTGGCTTTCTATTAAGAAGTGAGCCGTATTTATTGAGCGATGCTGAACATGTGCTAATCCTGATCAGTCAAATCGCAGTATCAAACAGGAGTGCGCAGAGAATCGCAGTGCGACGGTTTGACTTCTCTGCTCCCTCTGCGCACTCCTGTCAAATCTTTTGAGTCCAATTCACAATCGGATCGCGAGTTCGCACCAGCATTAACCAATGCACAGGCTCGTGTCGATTGACGTTATTTCAGGAACCGTACCCAACTGATAATTTGCTGAGCGTTGAGGGCTCCGGCCTGTCGCTTAATTTCCTGACCATTGCGAAACAAAATCAGCGTCGGGATGGAGCTGATTTCATAGGCCGCTGCGGTACCTTGCGCGACTTCGGTACTGACTTTTGCCAGGATCGCTTCTGTCGCAAGGCTGGCCGCCGCTTGTTCAAACGCCGGGGCCATCATGCGACACGGTCCACACCACGACGCCCAGAAATCGACGACGATCGGTAACTCGGTCCGCATCGTGAATTGCTGAAAATTCTGATCATTCAGTTCGACAGGGTGGCCTGGCAGCAGTGCGCTTTTGCATTTTCCGCACACTGGTGAATCCCGCAAACGCTGGTCAGGAATTCGATTGACAGAAAGACATTTGGAACATGCAATTTTCATTTGTCTGATCTCTTGTTAAGCGATGCTTCGGGGTGGGACTAAAATTCACCGAAGCAATCGCTTGCGTATTCGGGATTATGTCTGACAAATACGTTTAAACCTCTCCCACGCATCGTTCCATTGATCTGAATTCTTAGGAT
>JBDNFT010000550.1:0-6182 GCA_041689695.1 Planctomycetaceae bacterium
CAAGACGCCGCCAGTATCGACTCAGCCGATCGGCCGAGTTTCTGACACAACGCCAACGTTTAGCTGGACCGCTGTGCCAGGTGCAGATCGATACGAGTTGGTGGTTTCCAAGGCGTGGGGTAATAATGCCGAAGTCATTCGCTTAAGTACACTGACCGGGACCTCGTTCACGCAGCCAACGACACTGGAGCTTGGTCCATATACTTATAGTATGCGAGCGATCAACAATGCATCGGCGAGTGGTGCAGCGTCAGTCGTGTCGAATTCTTCTACAGTCTATTCGTTCTCCATCGTTGAACCTCCGGTAATCACCGGTCCGGCGTTGACGACGTTCAGTAATCATCCAACTGTGACGTGGGTTGCACCACCGAACTCAGAAACGTTTGATATCTACTATCGTTTGGTGGGTGATTCGAATCCGGAATTCCTGCGTGTTAATGGTGTTACCGGCAGTTCCTATACTCCAAACGAAAAGTTGTTTGGGATTGGCACCTACATCGTTTGGGTTCGTACCTACTCAAATACTGACAACCCAGCCACGCCACGTCTGCCAAATGGTACGGGCGATGAACGAGTTGTAAGTAACTGGAGCCTTCAACGAACGTTCCGCGTTTCGACACCACCAACTCTGCTCGGTCCTACTGGACGCACATCGGTGGCGAATCCGACTTTAACGTGGCAGAGTGTGCCAGGCGCATTGAACTATGAAATCTGGATTGACAATAATTCTGTTCCGGTGAGCAGGATTTACAACCAGAGCGGCATAACTGCGTTGAACTACACTGTTCCGGCAAACCTGCCGATCGGACAGTATACGTTCTGGGTGCGAGCTAAGAATCAGTTTGGAACTGACAGCAATTGGAGTCTGCCTAAGATATTCTCAGTGACTGCATGGCCAACACTGACAGGTCCGTCGTCGTCAACATTTGATACGACCCCGACATTCAACTGGACGAATATGAGATCGACATTGGGCGGTGTGACTGCTGGTGCCGCTCGATACGAGTTCAGAATCTATGGCGTCGATCCAACGACAAAGTTATACGTTGAACTGCCTCAGTACACCGTCACAACCCTGACAAGCAATACGTATACGATTCCAGCGGACAAGGCATTGCCTGCCGGAAACTACCGAGCGTATGTACGTGGGATCGCAAACGGCCGTCCAACGGCAGGTGTCCCTGAAACAGTCTCCGCCTTTAGCTATTTTATCCCGTTTTATGTTGGCGGCATACCGGAAGTACCTACGCTACCAATCACCACAAACACGACCCCAACTTTGTTGTGGCAGGCAGTTGACGGTGCTTCTGGATACCAAGTCTTCCTGTCCACAGCGGCATTGCCAAATACCGATTTACTGAATTCCCTGAATAACAGGACGGGTGGAACATCCTTTGTTGTTCCGCAGGCTTTGTCCAAAGGTGTTTACAGATATTGGATTCGAGCCTTCAATGCCTCAACTGGTGCGGCTGGGACATGGAGTGAAAGAAAGACGTTGACGATTGTTGACGCCGGTGATGCAGGATTGGATGAACTCCAGAATGAACCAACGGAGTTTGTATGGACCGTTGTACCGGGGCTCATTCCACAAACGATGGTGACCGAATCGGCCGTGAGCATGGTTCCTGCAATCGTTGATGGATCGCAATATCTGCCATTGCCGGAGGAAGCAACGTCGGATGCAGTCAGCGAAGTATCTCCAAATGACGGGGAAGTCATGGTGATCAATGCTGAAGATTCGGTTGCCGCAGAACAAACGGATTCAGTTTTGTCGCAATGGGACGAACAACTGTGGTGGGAATCGCAGCCAAAGGCCCGGAAGCCTGCAGAATCGGACCAGAAGATCTCGGCAGCAGGATTTCTGGGGGCACTCTTTGCGATGGCCCCGCGTTCTATCCGTCGTCGAAAGAACGACGAATAGCGTACTGAATGGCTGCTCAGTCCTTTTCGGCTGAGCAACCTATTCTCGTATGCACTTCAATTTGAATTATGAAAACGGGGCTCGTAGAAGAGCCCCGTTTTTTTCGTTATACTTGGGTTTTGATCCCGCAAGTTTGTTGAGTACCTCAACACCAAAGAATCAGGTTTCATGCAAGTCACTATCACCGCCGTTGGGCCGGATAACAAGGGCCTCGCCGATCCGATCATCCACTATGTCACCGGAGCCGGCGCGAATATCTTTGAAATTCAGATGTACGATCGCGACTCCGAGCAGTTGTTTGCGATGCTCATGCGCATCGACTGGCCTGTCTCTGGTGTTTCCGTAGCCACGTTGCGGAAGCATCTGCTGGAAATTGGTCTGCTGCGTGGTCTTCAGATTCGAGTCTGGTCCAGAGATGAATACGATCGACCGCCACGCCTGGCCATCTGCACAACATATCGCACGGAGCCACCGCTCGCGATTCTAAGGGCCATTCGTGACCGCCGCCTGAAAGCTGATGTTGCCGTGATGATAGGAAATCGCAACACCTGTCGTAGTGTGGCCGACCAATTTGACGTTCCCTTTGTGAACATGGGCGACTCCGCCGGAAACCCGGACTACGCCCAATTAGCACAAGTGATTGACGATCAGCAAATTGACTATGTCGTGCTGGCTCGGTATATGCGTGTCTTGCCCGCAGAACTGTGCTGGAAATTCGCCGGTGGACGCATTATCAATCTGCACCATGGTCTACTGCCGCCGTTTCCCGGTTTTCGGCCCTATGAAGATGCGTTTCAGCACCACATGCTGTGCTACGGAGCTACAGTGCATTTCATCGTTCCGGAACTTGATGCTGGCAATCAAATCATCTACCAGGGTGCATTCAGCGTCCTGCCGGGAACTTCACTCGCGGATATTAAGCGAGTGGGAGAATCTGACCACGAACCCAATTGTTTAGTGGAGGGAATTCGCCGTGTCGTAGATCGGGAAGTTGAGCTGCATTTTCATCGAGTCATCCGTAAAACCGCCGAGTGAAAACGATCTCGCCGCTCCCCTGATCGGAAGTATTTTTGACAAATGTGAAGAAACCGGGAACCCGGGAACGGGCTCAATCGTCCAAAGCAGAATTCCCCGCCGTCCTGACTATGTCGATTTTTCGATCGATTCGCATGGGGGGCAAAAGCACCAATTTCCCGCCTGATTTTGCTGAATAACGATGCAATCTCCTCAAGATCAAAATCCGATTTCGCCAGAAATTACTGAGCGAATGCAGTTCCTGTTGTCTCGACAACTGGACGGAGATCTTGCGTCGGAAGATTCATCGGAGCTTGCCGAAATCCAGCAGTCTGAATCTTTGGACAGGTATTTGGCAAGTATTCGTCAGATTCGGCAGCATTTGACATCATTGCCGGTGAAGCCAGTGCCGCCCTCTTTTACGGCTTCGATTCGTCAAGCAATCCTCGACGATTCTGCAAATTCGCGTTCTTCAGCATTCAATGGCACTTATCGTGGCTGGGCGCGAAGACTGGTTGTTCCAGCAACAATCGCAGCCTGCGCGCTGGGGTTGGTTGTCATACTGCGACCGGGGGGCGTCAACGACTCCAACCGGGTTGCATTGGAAACAAATCCAACCTCTGCGAATTATGAATTGGCCGCAATTTCTGATGCCGATGCTGATGCTGTGTCGGCGGATTCTCTAACCAGCCTGGATTCTGCGCGACAGACCGGATCACCTGTAGCTGCTGATCTGACACAGCAGGAAGAACTGCGACCGTTCCTCGATAATGACGATTGGCGCATTGTCGTGGTGCAGGTCAACTCAAAAGACCGCGATGATGTCATGCATGACATTGAAGCAATTGTCGCGAAGAACGACATGAATATTCGAACGGTTGTCGAGCGCGATGATGCGCACGACAATCGGTTTGGGGTTTTGCTGACATCGGCCGGTGTTGACGAGGAAAACTTCATCAACAGCGTTGTTCCCCAGGCGGATGCGAAGTCGACAGACTGGAACGCGCAGAGTGTGGCAAAATCCAGCCGTGAGAATTTGATCAGTCGCCTGCAGGAATCGTTGAAGTCACCCACGCATTCCGAACTGCATTTTGGTCAGGTCTATGTGACACTGCCTAAACGGGTCGCGTCTATTGATGTGGCCGATCAGAAACTGGTCGCACGAAGTGATGTTGCTGCCAACACGAATTTGCCCGGACGAGCTGCCCAAAAAATGGCTGCAGCACCCGGCGACGCTCCGACAAATGCGTTGCTGGAACCTCGCAAGCCAGTTCTGGTCGTCTTTGCGTTCAGTGATCCATCTAACGATCATATCTGAATAACACATCAGATCATCGACGTTTTTCGTTTCACCAGTTGTAACGGCACTCCCCACGGGTCACGCAGCATTGCAAACGTGTCACCCGGCGGCAGTTCATGCAGGTCAGCCACGATCGTGGCACCAGCGGCAGTCAGACGCTTCACGTCCGCCGCAATATCGTGTGACACAAACGCCAAATGCAGAGCGGGCGGTTCGACTTTTGGAAAATCGAGCTTCGCGGCCCCGGCGTTTCCATAGATCTCCAGCATTACGGTGCCACTATCATCGGCCATAAAGTGTGCATAAGGAGCATCCATCATGCGCCGCTTTACCGTGAATCCCAGATGCTCCACGTACCAGCGAGCCATATTCAGGGGATCACTGACATTGAATGCAAGATGCTCAATCTTCATGGAAACACAATCCCTTCCGCTACCATGTTTGACAAACGAAACTGAGAACAAGAGAACCGGGCACTGACGCAAACATCTTGCGTCAGTACCGTTCTATCGTATATCAGAACGCTCCACCAATCATCTGCAGGATGCTGGAAACCGGTGCACTTCCGGAAGGTTGAGTCCACAGCCACATTGTTCTTACCAGTTCAATGCCGACGACGGCACACATGACCGACACGAGAGCAGAAGTTCCAATCAACACCTTGGTCCAGATACCCCAATCGACATCCGCCCTGGTCGCGCGACCTGCGGCAGGAAGGCCTGCAACCTGACTCTGGCCAGCATCGAAGTCGTCGTCTTCAAATTCTTCTGAATCGTGCACATCCAGATCACCGTCGTCTTCGAATTCCTCATCGTCTTCGAATTCCTCATCGTCTTCGAATTCGTCGTCGCCTGAGGATGCTTCTTCGTCTGCGAATTCCTCGGTTTCTTCTTTGACAGCCTTCCTTCTGAGCGCTGGTACAGCAGTTGTCGGAGCTGAATCAAATTCGTCTTCATCTTCGTCTTCAAACGTCAGAACGCCGGTATTTGTGCCGACCTCGTCATCATCGTCATCAAGTCCCGCCAGTTCGAATTCACTATCGTTCCCTTTGACGGCTTTAGGGATTTCAAACTGTGTCGTCATCGCAGTGTCGGCAAATGCAGCCTTGGCACCACTGATCGCCTGCATTGGCATCGTGCGGCCCAAGTCGTCCGGTTGCATCGAGATGCCGCTGTCATCATCCAGATCCAGGGAAATTCCACTGTCTCCAGCGTCAAGCGTAATTCCGCTGTCAGCGATGTCCATCGTGATACCGCTGTCATCCTGCAGCATCGCACCGCTATCAAACGCCTCAAGGCTGATGCCGCTGTCATCAGCGTCCAGACTGATGCCGCTGTCCATTTCCAGCGAAATACCGCTTTCGTCTGCATCCAGACCAATCCCGCTCCCTTGCACGTCAAGGGAAATCCCGCTGCCCATTCCACCGTTTTTGACTCCAGATCCTTTGTTGATCAGCTTCAGGTCACTGTCATCAGGAGGCAACTGCAGGCGATTTGGTTTTACCGATGGGACCGGTGTCTTCATTGCCGACAGCGGAAGCGACGGCTCTGCCAGACGAATATCACTATCGGTACGATCAAGATCAGCACTCAGCTTTACGTCGCTGTCGCTGTCTTCATCGGGCAGCAGCAAATCTTCGCTGCCCATCAGTTTTACGTCACTATCAGAATCGATGCCATCAAACAGGGCTGTGCTTGCCAGGTCGTCTTCGTCAGCACCTTGTTCATCGGCCAGTACGACGTCACTGTCCTCGTCTTCAGTCGACAGACGCACGTCACTGCCGGAATCAAAGAAATTGAATTCTGATTCTGCGTCCGAGTCTGAAGAATCACTTGCTTCACTGTCTGATGCATTCACCATCACGACATCGCTGTCGGAATCGTCATCCATCTGAATTGTTGCGCCGAGATCAATTTCTGGCTGAGTCCCCGCGCCGACAAGTTTCAC
>JBDNFT010000551.1:0-2535 GCA_041689695.1 Planctomycetaceae bacterium
AACACATGCCGTCTTCATTGATACAGAACAATTTGCCATCGTAGCTCCAGGGAGATGCTGTGAATTCACTGCCACGATTTAAAGGTTGAGCCTCGAACAACGGATCGCCCGTCTTTGAATTGAAACAACTTACAAAGCCGCGATCATAAAGTACAAACAATCGTCCATCGCTGACGATCGTGCTTGGGTTGTAGGGAGCAATCTTTTTGCTGGACCAGACAACGAAATCGTTGCTTGACTGGCCATCCTGCAATGTCAGATCTCCTGTGGCCCCCGGTTTGATCGCATACAATGCCTTCGTTTGATCAAGCACGTAGCCGGAACTGACATACAGCAGACCGTCCGCAGCATAAGGTGTCGCGATGGTAATTGAAGACATGCCTTTCAGTGACCACAACAGATTTCCGTCCAGGTCATAGCTGCGGACGGCACGCGTTCCTGCTGTGACAATTTCTGTGCGATCAGGGAGAGCCCAGATGAATGGTGTGGCCCAGTTGCTCTTTTCGTCGCGATCGACTTCCCATAGTTTTTCACCCGTACGTTTGTTGAGTGCCAATAATGTCGAATGATCGTCGTTGTCATTCACATAGTACAACACGTCTCCATGAAGCACTGGCGAAGAAGCCGTTCCCCAGCCATTCCGTGTTTTATGCGCAGCCAGTTCGTGAGTCCATGTTTGTTCGCCCTTGAAGTCAAAGCAGTACAGTCCGATGTTACCGAAACACACGTAAACATGCTCGCCGTCAGTGACGGGAGTTTCAGAGGCGTAGCTGTTTTTCAGATGAATCGATCCTGTTGGTATGCCGGTTCGAATCGTTTTTTCCCAGCGAGTTTTTCCACTGGCGAGGTCCAGGCACAGCACTTTCCATTCGTGGACCGATTGCGGTATATCCTTACGATCGCCGCCGAAGTAGAGACCTTTTTTAATTTGCTCAGTCTCACCGGTGTTGACGACGGTCGTCACAAAAACGTTGTCGCCCCACACGATCGGCGAACCCCAGCCACGTCCGCCAATATCAGATTTCCATTCAACGTTTTCAGTCGGCGACCAATGGTCAGGCAATCCCGTGTTGAGTGAAACACCTGTCGCATCGACGCCGCGAAATTGTGGCCAATTGGCTTCGGTGATCTCGCCAGCGCTGCACGGTAAGATGACGAAAGTTGCCGCACAGCAAACAACCGCCATATGAATGAGACGACACATTAATCAGCTTCCTTCAATTTGAAAACGTGGTTCAGTGATTCGCGGACAGTATTCGATCGCCCCTGGATCAATCAATCTTGAATTGACGTACTCGGTGATTGCTACTGTCGCCGATGTAAAGCCAGTTGTCTGCCGACACGAAAACTCCATGTGGCCGATTGAGATGACATTGTTTGGGGGCACCGTCCGGGCCATCTCCAGGAGTTCCATCACCGACGACAGTTTCGATGATGCCCGACGATTTTCTCAGGACGCGAATCGTATGACTTTCCGTGTCGGCGAAATAGAGATCTCCGGTTTTTGATAAACAGACGCCTTTGGGGCCTGCCAACTGTGCGAGTTTCGCTGGACCGCCATCACCCGCATAGCCGCTCTTACCGGTTCCCGCCAGATGGTGCAAAGTTCGTTGCTGAAGATCGATACGAAAGATGGCGTTGCCTTCTCGCAGGGCCAGATACAGCGAATGCTGACCGTCGAAATCGAGTGCTCGCGGTCCGTTCAACGGAGTGCCAGCCAATGCTGCACCGTCGGGAGTTGGCGATCGTTCGCCTGTGCCTGCAAAAGTCGTGATGATGCCGGAGACTGGATCGACAGATCGAATGCGATGGTTTTTAATATCGCAGATGTAGAGTCGGTCTTCATTGTCCAACGCAATCGAATGCGGTTGACTTAATTGTGCTGCCGTGGCGGGACCGTCGTCTCCGGAAAAGCCAGCTTTGCCGTTTCCCGCGATCGTGGAGACGATACCGGTTTTCGCATCCACTTTGCGAACGACGTGATTCTGCATTTCCACAAAGATCATGTTGCCGTGACTATCGAATCGAACTTCGTATGGTTCGTTGATCTGTGCGTCTGTAGCTGCACCGCCGTCGCCTGAATATCCCTTGCGACCGCATCCGGCCACTGTTGTCATCATGCCGGATTGTAGATCAACTCGACGCACAACGTGGGACCCGACTTCGCAAACATAGAGCGCTCCATCCGGTCCGAGGCAGATTCCAAATGGTTGCGACACAGCGGTGTTTATTGCCCTTCCGTTGGCCGCGACAGTGATATCTTTTCCGTTGCCCGCGATAGTAACCACTTGACCGACAGCAGGATTGTCGTCTGCCTTGGTTTCTGTGGCCGAAAAAAAACATGCGGCCGCAAGTGCAGCGACCGTCAGGATACAGTGGCTGGAAATCTGTGTTTTATCCTGCAAGCTTCGAATCATTGTGTGCTCTTCATGCCTGTGTTGACGGGTGGTGTGTGGCTTGTGGCAGCCCTTTTTGACTCATGATAAGTTGATTCGGCAGCATAGTGTAGGCAGATCTGTCCTCAGATCTGCATCC
>JBDNFT010000552.1:0-3768 GCA_041689695.1 Planctomycetaceae bacterium
CTTCGGGGTGAAATGGGGTGCAAAACAATGCAATTGAATAGAGTGGATTGCAATGTCGGAAACAGCCGAATAGACTGGTAAAACGCTAGTGATTCTTGTTTTTTGCGGCTGTGGTGTAGTGGCAACACAATAGCTTCCCAATGGGCTTTGTTGTGATGCCTTTTGGCGGCCGCGGAAATACACAAAATACTATCCTTTCCCGCATGTAGTCGGGATACCTGCCCTCTCGGGCAGTGAGGAAACAGTTGTTTGTACCCACTTTAAGAAACGAAGTGGGTACAGCTTCAGCTACTCACGTTTCGGGAGTGTGGCACATGGCACGCAGACCAATCTACGGCTTGCACGCAGCAAGAAACCTCGCACGAACTACGGTCAACGGCAAACGCATTTACCTGGGTCCGTACAATTCGCCGGAATCAAAATCGGCATTCAACAAGATCCTTGCAGAGTGGGAAGCAGCCCACGCTGAACGATCCACGGCGGCACCTGTAACTCTGACAGTGAGTCGTCTGGCAGTCCTCTTTCTGAAGCACGCAGAAAAGGAATACGTCCGCAACGGAAAGCCGACAGGCGAGACCGCGAACTTCAGAACGGCACTGAAGCAACTGACCAACATGTACTACGGCGTTCGGGTGATCGACTTCGGGCCGAAGAAGCTGAAGCAGCTGCAGGCCAGCATGGTTCCGAGTGGATACGCTCAACAGACAATTAACGGCGTAGTTCGTCGTATCCGCCAGGTGTTCGACTGGGGAGTGTCGGAAGAGATTGTCCCTGGCCGCATTGCTCAGGATCTGCACACAGTGGCAGGGCTAAGAGCAGGGCGGACGACGGCACCTGCGCCACAGCCAAAGCGGGCGATTGATCCTGAATCCGTCTACGCGATAAAGCCGTTCGTTACCCGTCCCGTCTGGGGAATCATTCAGTTCATGCTGCTGACGGGTTGCCGTCCTTCCGAAGCGCTCGCCCTGAAATGGTCAGAGATCGACAACAGCGGGGACGTCTGGTTTTATCGTCCTGGACATCACAAGACTTCTCACCGGGGAAAATCTCGCTCCATTGCCATCGGCCCGAAGTGTCAGCAGGTCCTGAACGGTCTCAGGGAACTAAGCCGGTCTGACTTCGTTTTTGACCCACAGGTGGGGATGGATGAATTCGTCCGGAAAGCCTACGGACCAAAAGCGAAGGCCAGGAAGGTCGGAGATTGTTACACAAACCACGGGTTGAACTCCGCGGTCCGCGTTGCTTGTGACAAAGCTGGCATCCCTCGCTGGTCACCTGGACAATTGCGGAAGACTCGAGCCACACAGGCGAGGCAGCAGGGGGATCTTGAGACGGCTCAGCAGGTTCTGGGGCATTCCAGCAAGCAGACCACCGAAAGGCACTATGCGGAAGTGGACCTCTCACGAGCTGCTGCGAATGCACTGCAGTTTGGCTGACGCTACAATTTGAAGAATCCACGCCTACTTCGATGGAAGGAAAAAAATTCCCGAAGGCTGCCTGGCGTGGGTTTGGGGTTCTTTCGGGGATAATTTTCGGGAGTTGCATTACATGCCCTTAAAGAATGACAAGATCGATGGCGATGCAAGTTCGGCAACAACTTCAGGTTTGGCCATCAAGCATCTTGTGCCTGAACCATCGGCGGCTGCAAGCCAAGCCGCGAGGTGGATGAAAGAACCACACTTATTGCTTGTCTATCTGACGGATGTGTTGAACCAGCTGTTGGAGCGTTGCGAAGAGTATTCGGGGGATGACGCTGAACTACAATACAGGCTGAAGCGTGATGACCGTGGCCCGCGACACGCGTGGTTGATGTTCGTCAACATGTGGCTTCAAGCCGAGACAGACGCAATTGATCTCGTGAACCGAAGCGGGAACATTCCGTTTGCACTCGCCACTGTGGAAGCGTTGTATGGATCACTGAAAGTCTCAGAAAAAGCTGTCGATTGGTCTGAGTTTACGAACTCCGTAATGACGTTCAAACAGGAGTTGCAGCGGCTGGCAGATTGGATTCAATTCCAGCGTGAACTCGCTGACCCTTCAAAGTCAGTAGCCGATTCGGGCGGAACAGAGCGTAAGACCCTGAAGGAAGTCCAGGATTTCACGACGTCGCTCGGTCTGATTTTGTGCGAATCCAAGCGAACGTTACGTCGAAATGGGGCGAAATACTCGCACCTTAAACCTGTACGTCTTTCGACCGCTCTGTGGGAGTTGTTGGAGCTGTTGCTGATCGGCACAACGACGGGCCTTACTCGCAAGCATTTATCCAAAGCCCTTCGAACGTCTGCATCTGCTGTGAGTACGCGAAAATGTGAACTCAAAAATCTGTTATCGGCATTCGATCTGACAATTCCGGGAGACGAATTTCGAATTGAAGCGAGGTGCTGATTACTGATAAGCAAACGCTGATGTGCCGTAAGTGTGTCAGGTTGCAAACGATGTGAAACTCCGTGAGTTGATTTCAAAGTCACTCATAGGAGTTTTTTTATGTCAGTGCCGCATGTTTCGCTGATGCAAGCGCTCAACAAAATCCCTATCCCAGGAAATCCAAATCCTTCGACGCGCTGGAGGTGGTTCAATTGTGGCGTAGCGGGCTTTGATGGCGACAAGATTAAGTTGCAGGTCTGGTACGTCGCCAATCGTCCATTCACGACCGATGCAGCGGTTAGTGAGTTCATGTCTGCCTGCACTCAGGCGCAGGAACTAAAGGCTCAACGTCGCGCCGCAAGATCCGCTGACGTGAGCGCTGCTGAGCTGAGGGAGGTGGGATTGTGACCCCCGAAGCGGTCCAGATTATCCGGAATCTGCGGGCGTGCAATGTCCCGTGGCCAGTCATTGCAAAACGACTCAAGGCAACGATCTTGGAATGTCGCACAGCAATTGGACTGCAAACCTACGGAGCTGCAGACCGGCAAGCACTGCCTTGGGATGTAGAGCAACTGACGCTGCCATTCAACAAATAAAAAGCCGTCACGACGGGAATCGCAACAGCTTCTCGTTTCATCGCTTTGGCGGGCGAATTAACATCGAATAGCGAGTGAAGCATACTGATGGAATCCCCGAAGAACAACCGGCAAATCGACTTTGCGAGCATCCCTGCGAAGCTTCACGATCTCGACCAATGGGTGCTTTTGCAAACAATTACACGCGATGGCCAAGCAACGATAATGCCGCTATCGGTCTACAACACAACGGCATCGTCCACCGATCTGAAAACGTGGACATCGTTTGATAACGCGGTGACCGGCATTATTTAAGCGGCGAGGATGAGCGGAACAACTTCAGGAAGAATGTGCGGTTGCGTGACACGTTTACACTACGCCCAACTGTCAGGCCACCCTTTTAAGGAGATCACATGTAAAAGCCGAATGGGATCCGGAAATGACGACGACTTCGTCGGGAACGCAGGGAGACCGAGAATCCCTTCGGCTGGCTCCTCCGGGCATTTTAGGAGGCTGATGGCTTGTCCTATGAGGAGCGTGTCAGCGGCTGGGCCTGCCTTCGAATTCAGGAGAAGCAGTGCGTCTGCTGGATGGCTTCGGAGCCAGTCCGATAACGGCGGTTCACTTGCAATCGCTATGAATGTGGTACAACCGTATTCATCAAATGGTTGAAGCCAACGCCAGACGCTGAACACGCCTGCCGTTGGCTTCATTGATTCATCTGCTTTAAGTACGGCTAGTGACCGTCTCAATGCCCAAAAACAACACAAGGTCCGTGAATGATAGCCACTTTGCCTGATCGTGAAACGTCATCTGTTTATGTTTCGGC
>JBDNFT010000553.1:0-2892 GCA_041689695.1 Planctomycetaceae bacterium
ATCGGTTGTCGGGGCTAATCACAATACCATGTGCATGTGGCTCCTTTTGGCGCTGCGGATTTACACTGGATCCGCTGTTCTGCACGAATGACACGATTTCTCCGAGCGAACCATCCTCACGTACTGGCAGTGCAGACACACTTCCGGAAGAGTAGTTGGCCACGACAACGGTTTTACCAGTCGCATCCACATCCAGATAACACGACGCCGTGCCACAACTCGTTTTCTGATTCAGCCGTGTCAACTTTCCGCTGCGTCCCTCAATTTTATAGGACGCTACAAATTCGTGTTCATCGCTGCCAAAATCCTTAGCATCAATCGCATAGAGAAATTGTCTATTGGGTGAGATCGCGATGAAGAATGGGTTTTCAACATCCGTTGTGCGATGCAATAATTTCAACTGACCATTCTTTGAGTCAAATCGGTAGGCATGGATCGCTCCTTCCTCCCCGGACTTGAATGCGGAGACAAAGATGACAGGTTCTTCAGCGCGCGGTGAGCCAGACATAGTGACGATACACAACATGGATATGAAAATGTTTCGCATGACCTTTAATTTCTTCTTTGAGCGTGGCATGTTGCCGCACATTGAACGGTATTTTTCTAAAGTGGATTTGTAGGATTATCCGCTACATCCGCCCGGATGCAATCCCTGCTCCGTAGGCAGCATGTCATTTCAGGCCGTGCAGTGTACAGTATCCAAAGCTGGCGTATGAGACCGCGTGCCGTTTAATAGTCAAAACAACAAGTGAGTGCGACATATGCATGATACTGCAACCACAACAAATCTCCACCAACTCGTCCGTTTGTGCAGCGTGGCGTTGCTCATAAACAGCTTCGTGACTGCAGCAGCCGAGGACTTGAAAGTCGTCCAATCCGAGAAACGCCCCGTCACGATCGTCACACTGGGCGATTCTATTACGAAAGGCGTGCGAACCGGAGTGACGGCGGAAGAGACGTTCGCCGCGCTGGTCGAAAAGGGGCTGCTGCAAAATGGTGTTGCGGCCCGAGTCGTCAATGTGGGTATTGGCGGCGAACGAACGGATCAGGCGTTGAAGCGGCTGGATCAAATTATCAATCTTCTAACAGAAATTAATCCGCCCGCCGCAAACCCAAATTCACCTACGACCGAAAGTACCATCGGGGCCGAAAGCGGCATCGGGGCCGAAAGCGGCATCGGGGCCGAAAGCGGCATCGGGGCCGAAAGCGGCATCGGGGCCGAAAGCGGCATCGGGGCCGAAAGCGGCATCGCGGCCGACATGCAGCCGGATATTGTCACTGTGATGTACGGCACCAATGACAGCTATGTTGACAAAGGCCACACGACCACTCGCATCACTGTAGACGAGTATCGAGACAATCTGCAGACGATTGTTGTTGAATTGCTGAGACGGGGAATTCTTCCTGTACTGATGACGGAGCCGCGTTGGTCGCAGGACGCGGCGGTGAATGGCGTTGGCGAGAATCCAAACGTTCGACTGGAACCGTTTGTTGTTGCCTGTCGCGAAACGGCTGCTAAATGGCGAGTCCCCTTGATTGATCATTTTGCCGCATGGTTTGATGCCGGTAATGCCGGCACGAATCTGCATGAATGGACCACCGATGGCTGTCATCCGAATCCTATCGGGCACCAGAAGCTTGCGGAATTGATGCTCCCGGTCCTGCAGCAGGCAGTGGGACCGGAACTGAAGATTCGGCAAAAAATGTTGGCCGGGGAAGCCGTGCGAGTTGTCTGTTTCGGTGACAGCGTCACCGGCGTTTATTACCACACCGGCAGTCGGCGAGCGTACACCGACATGCTGAGAATTGCTCTGCGACAAGCCGCACCGCAAGCTAGCATCGAAATGTTCAATGCCGGCATTAGTGGCCACACCACCGAGAATGCGTTGGCTCGCATCGATCGCGATGTCATCAGTCATCAGCCGGATCTTGTCACGGTGATGTTTGGCCTGAACGATATGACTCGAGTGCCGCTGGAAACGTACCGCGAGAATTTGAAAGCGATCGTCCATAAGTGTCAAGCCGCTGGCAGTGAAGTGATTCTGGCAACTCCGAATAATGTCATCACATCCGGCGATCGGCCGACGGAAAAATTGATTCAGTATTGCGACGTCATTCGTCAGGTTGGCAGCGAACTGAACATCCCCGTGTGCGACGTGTATCGAGAACTCGACGCTGTTCGTGAACACGCCCCGTTCGACTGGCGACTGCTGATGAGCGACGCCATTCACCCCAACATGGCGGGCCATAAGCGGATCGCCACCTGCTTGGCTCAGACAATCACAGGAAAGCGTTATTCGCTTGAAGATGTTTCTGTACCGTCCAATCCTGTTGAAAATACTCTGAAGTTGCTGAGCGAAGGAAAACCCGTTCGAATTCTCGCCATGCCGCCCTACGACGAATGGATCGCACCGGCCCTGCGCACGTTCTCTCCGGATGCCGAAATCACCGTCGAAGCGTGGCCGATCGAAAATCTCACTCTGGCTGAAATTGAGCAGTCCTCCAAAGTTCGTGTTAGATCGCTGAAGCCGGATTTGGTGCTGATCGCCGTGCCTCGCAATGCCGCTTCTGACAGCGACGAAGCCTTTGCCGCGTCTTATGCATGGGTCATGAACTGGTCATTAAATTTCGGCTCGCCGACATGGGATGTGGTTGTCGTGCATCCGTCGGTAACCGACGTGACTCCACAACCTGCCGACCGCGTCAATTTGATACGCCGTCTGGTCAATGCCCAGGATCTGTCACTTATCGATCGTCCCGCTAAAAGTACGGCAACCGCGCAGGCGATTCTGCTCGAATGGTTGCAGCAGTTTGCGAAGCAATGATCGCCGAGGTTGCAAGTGTCTGGCGATTGTCCCCTCTCCCCCCGCAAACGATTTTCCAATTTCACAA
>JBDNFT010000554.1:0-4497 GCA_041689695.1 Planctomycetaceae bacterium
CAGGCCGTGGCAGGGGCGGCTGGAAAGAGATTTTTGCAGGTAGACGCAGCGTGGATTAAGCATCACCTGAGTCTCGAAGCTTCCCCAATAGAAAATGGCGTGCCCGTAGACTGTGTCACATTGGATCAAGTCTTTCAGATGAACAACATTGAAAGGTGCAGTCTCTTGAAGTTGGACTGTGAGGGCTCAGAGTTGGAAATACTAAAGAATGCTTCTGACGATGTCATTCGCCGTGTCAGCCGGATCGTTGGCGAACAGCATTACGATGATAATACTGCCCAAGTCGGAGAATTTCGTGAATTACTCGAGCGCCGAGGATTTGCCATCGACAAATTCGAATCGGCACACGCAGGGGGACAGTTCTGTGCTCGACGAAAATAAGATTCTGGCCGTGTCCGGTCTCGATGCTTGGCAAAGTGTAAACATCAGTCAATGATTTCAATCTTACATTTTGTAGATTTGCCATGCGAAAATCCGTGGCTTAACGGTATCGCAACGCATTTGAATCGGGACGAGTTTCAAATGTCGGTGGCGTCACTCGGTGGTCGCAACGGACTCCATACAGGCCTTGAACAACGGGGCGTCAAGACATTTTCGTTTGATGCCAAGTCGCGAAGGGATTACGCAAGAGTTATTTGGCAGCTACGCCAATTGTTGCGCCGGGAGCGGGTCGAAATCATTCAGACTCATATGTTTGAACCCTCTGTAATTGGGTTGGCGGCAGCGAAACTTGCAGGAACTCCTGTACGCATCGTCACGCGACATCATTCAGACTTCACAACACTATTTAACAAGCCAATTCATCGCCGCATCGATCGCTGGCAGGCGCTGATCGCAGACAAGGTGATGGCCGCGTCGGACGCCGTGAAACAGTCGATGATCAAGTACGAGCGCGTGCCCGAAGACCGAATTACAGTGGCGAGGTATGGATATGACTTTGAACTTCTTCGCCCAAAATTCTCGTCTGAACAACGTGTTCTGAAACGAAATTCTCTGGGCGGCGATGACCGACTGTTGGTGGGAACTGTTTCTCGAATGAGCATCGAGAAAGGTCACGAATACCTTTTTCGTGCGATGCCGCAAGTGATTCAGAAACATCCCAACGTACTCTTTCTGCTCGTCGGGACGGGCCCCTTGCAGGAACAGTTCGAGAAACGAGTTGCTGCAGCCGGTTTGTCCGAACATGTCCGGTTTTTGGGCTGGAGGAATGACTGCTGGGAAATCATTGAAGCTGTGGACGTGATGGTCCATCCCTCATTACACGAAGCATTTTGCAGCGTGATTATTGAAAGTCTTGCACTCGAAACCCCGCTCGTCGTGACGGACGTTGCGGCAGCCCCGGAGCAGATCGATCACGAAGAAACAGGATTGCTGGTTCCCGCAAGAGATGCTGAGGCTCTCGCTTTGGCTTTGCTGCGGACTTTGGATGACAATTGTTTTGCCCGAGCACTCGGTCGTGAGGGACGCGTGCGGTGTGTGGAGCGGCTGAATTTTCCCCGAATGATGCGGCTCTATGAAGATTGCTACCGGGACTGTCTTGCCCACAAACAACGATAATCGCCGCCAGGGAGTTGAGCCCACGAAAATTTCACTCGTTATACCAGTACGAAATGAGTCTTCGTCGGTTGGTGAACTGGTGTCGACAATTCGCCAACAGACTCGACTGCCGGATGAAGTTCTCCTGGTCGATGGGGGATCAACGGACGACACAGTACAGCGAATCAGGAACTGCGACTGGGGTCAAGTCAAGTTCGTTGTGATTGAGGCGGGGCCTGCGACTCCGGGCCGCGGAAGAAACATCGGAATTGCTCACGCGGCGAATGATTGGATCGCTTTGACCGATGCAGGGATTCGACTGCAATCGAATTGGTTGGAACAGTTAACGGCTGCGGCAGAATCCAATCCTGATGCTGACGTCGTCTATGGAAGTTACGAACCGACCATCTCCTCATTCTTCGAACGCTGTGCCGCGCTGGCTTATGTCGCCCCGCGGCAGATCCGCAACGGACTGCCAATGCGAGGGCCATCGACGGCGTCCATGATGATTCGGAAGAACGCATGGGAATCTGTCGGCGGGTTTCCGGATCTGCGGGCCGCTGAAGACCTGATCTTCTTTGAAAGACTGACCGAACAGAATCACAAAGTCGCGTGGGCTCCCGAGGCGATTGTGCACTGGCAACTGCAGCCGTCGATTCGATCCACCTATCGGAAATTCAAAGTCTATTCCAAACACAATGCCTGGGCCGGTAGGCAAAAGGACTGGCACCATGGAATCGTAAAAATATGGTTGGTGCTGGCTACACTGCTCTGCCTATCCATTGGACATAGCGCATGGTGGTGGGTGCCTTTTTTGCTGATGTTTTGGGCTCGGGTGATTCGTCGAATTTTGAAACATCTTGAACAGTACGGATGGGGCTCGCTCTTGAATCCTTTAGTCATATTGGGGGTTGCGGCCGTCACTCTGACGATTGATCTGGCGACATTTGTCGGCTGGATTCAGGCGGCGGTGTCCAAGGATCCGCAGGGGTCGTTGCCAGCGCCGCAGACCGCTGTTACGCACGTGACATCGTGAGTTGTCCGGCGTAGCGTTGTGTAACGGTTGTGGGAATTCAATCGCGGATATTTGGCCTCGGTCTACGACAGGTCGGTTGTAAAAAATATGCCAATTTTGGCGGATACGAGGCATTGGTTTGTCCAGTTTTTTTGGGTAGCTACACGTGCCCGACGAACGGCATTGATTGCCGCAACGATTTCTGCGGTGAGTTTCTGCGTTGCGGGACTCGCGCTCACCGCTCTTGTCCGGCTGCCTTATACGCAATCGATTATTGATCGCGTTGAAAAAGAAGATCTCTGCAATCCCCCCAATGGCGCGAATGCATTTCGAATTGGTGATCGGGAATGGGACATTGATCAATACCGCGCGTCAGCAACGTTGGAACCATATCGAACCTTCCTTGAACGCCACGCACTGGGCCTGAAGGGAATAGACGCAACCCGCAGTATTTGCGATGCATTCAACAGCAAGGTGACATTTGGAAATCCCGCCAGAGAATTTCTGTACTCGCCCGACTATGTGCCGTCTGCGGATTTCGAATCTTGCCTCAAGGGCGGCCCCGGGCATTGCGTTACAATAAGTGGCCACGTCGCCTGCATACTGCTGTCGTCGGGACTTCCGGCCCGCGTTGTGCAATTCATATCTCCGGCGGGAGACACCGGGGGACACACGCTTCTCGAAGTCTGGGACGATAGAGTTGACCAGTGGGCCGCTTTCGATCCAGCATACGGTGGCGCATTGATTATCGACGGTAAGGCAGTTTCCGCCGTCGAGGCTCTTAAAAGGCATTCAGATGTCACAATCGATCAATCGTGTGCTGCCGCATTCAGCGGCTCGCCGAATGCCTTCTATGGAGCACGCAGTTTTTCGTTAATTGGCGGGGGACTTATATATCCGGAACCGTGGCTATACATGCGTAACGGCGAGAAAACGGTTGCGTGGCCATTTCAGGGGAGATTCCTGTATTACGGGCCACCGTTGTACCAGTTTGGCCCTGCACAAACTGCTCTTCGTTACGTGCTTACATTGAGTATCTTCGCTGCATTTCTTGCGGCCGCAATTTCTGTCAGTTCGGTTTTTGTCAGTTCGGTTTTTGTCAGTTCGGTTTTTGTCAATGGCTCTTAATCAAGCTGTGAAGCAGCCGTCCATCGGAAATGGCTGCCACTTGAAACACACCTCGCTGTACATTTGCTACCAAAGTCTGTTTGCTCCTTTAACCAGAGCGCAGGTCATTGCCTATTTGGAGGGAGCGGCAAAAGCGAACAACTCGATTATCTTGTTGACCTACGAGTTGCGGACTCCGCCAGTTCAAGAAGCTGAGAAATGGCGTCAGGAACTGGCGCTAGTCGGGATTCACTGGCAGTGGCTCCGCTACCACAAATGGCCGTCGCTTCCCGCTACGCTTTGGGATGTGCTGGTCGGCATTCTTGTTTCGTGGCGACTGATCCGACGGCATCGAATTTCCATTGTTCATGCTCGTAGCCACGTTCCGGCGCTGATGGGTCTGGTACTAAAACGCCTGACCAACATCAAACTGCTGTTTGATCTCCGCGGCTTGATGGCGGAGGAATATGTTGACGCGGGTGTTTGGAAGCCGGGCGGTTTCTTGTTCCGGCTCACCAAGTCCGCCGAGCGTCGCATTATCAGAGCGGCCGACGCGATTGTGGTGCTGACTAAACAGGCGAAACAATTCCTGCTGGAATCTTATCCGGCTGAGACGCATTCCAAAACGATCACGGTGATCCCCTGTTGTGTCGATTTTTACAGGACTTGGGGCGATCATTCCAGTGAGGCCAAAGGCGTCCCGCGGCTAGTCTATGTGGGGAAGCTTGGTGGCTGGTACCTGGACCGCGAAATGCTGGACTTTTTTGGCACGGCATCACGTATCGATCCCAATCTTCAATTTGACATCTGGACACAAAGTGCGACAACGTCAATAGAAA
>JBDNFT010000555.1:0-1867 GCA_041689695.1 Planctomycetaceae bacterium
GAAGTGGAAGTTCGTCAAGGGGATTGGATGCCGACATCTCAGTCGTTCGTCGCCGGTGTTAGCCATGATGTGTGCCATCGTAGGCGCACAGTTGCCGTCTGCGGATGAATATCGCCAGGACCTGATTCGGCATGACTTTGTATTGGTGTGGTCCAGTAGCGAGCGTTGCTGCAGTTTATCGCCATTTCTGTGTATCGCTTCGATGGAACAGCTTCGAAACATTGAACCAGAGATGGTTGCGATGAAAAAGGATGTCGCTCAATTCGATCGTCGTCGAGAACGGTGGATGGTTGGCTGGGTGTGTTATTTGCCGGCGATTACTCAGTATCTGATTATTGGGCTCGTCACACGCCGCGACCAGGCACTGGATATGCTCAACGAATTCGACCGCGCGGTGGCTGAACGTCGCAAAGAACTCATCGAAGAGTTCGTCGAGGATGGCAATCTGCCACAGGGGTTCGATGACAAATCGCCTGTACCACCAGCGAATGTTATTGCTGTTGAAGCACCGTCCGATCAATCGAAAGATGAAAAAGATGAAACGGTGCCGTGAATTTCATTCGGCCAGCAGTTCTCCCCGCGTCGTGAGCGTGCGGTTCAATCGACGCCACCAACGCCAGCGTTCTGGTTCGGAAATGATGATCCGGAACTCATTGGTATCGGGAACACCGGTCAGCACCTGGCGGATGACTTCACGCTGAAATCTACTCTGCGGATACATGGGAGATCCTGTCTCCACCAATGACCAGCGATCGAGTTTCACGAAAATGAAATCTTCAAAGGGCAACGGGGATGTGACGTGCGGCCGAACGCTTTCGGGAAGTTTTGGCAGATCCTGCTCGTGAATCTGAAGCGTCCACGATTCCGGTCGCGTTGAATACAATTGCCACGCGGGCCAATTGTCAGCAATACCGATCAGACCCGACAGTGGGAAGAACCAGACAAGCATCAAAGCGAAACGATAGGTCGTGTCAGAACCAGGTTCCATGGATTTCAATCCCGTTCGCGGCCCCGCGAAGACAACTGGAATCAGACACAGGAAGCAAATGTTCCAGATCAAGACTCCCCAATGATGTCGCAGTCCCAATGGTCCGAGTGCCAACAGTAAAGTGCCGTGCAACAACATAGCCGACAGAATTCCATATCGATGGGTTCCCGGAAAAATCAACAGAATCCCAATAGCAAGCTCGCCAACGTTGAGAGCATGGCAGAGAACTTCTCCGATCTGTCCGGCGGCCACCTCAGGATTGATGCGCAGGATGCTAAGCAACTGCCCCACGATCGCTGCGGACATTCCATGATGCGCCGTCGGCCCGAATCGGGAAAGTGCCGAACAAACGTAGACAGACGCCAGCACGGATTGCATCAATTTGAGACTGTTTTCAGGTCTGACGAATGAAGTTGCCAACCCAAGGATAAATAGCCAGTGCCATGCCTGCAGACGTTGTTGGTTGTGCATAAAAAGGAGAATTGCCGCAGTCAGTGCCACTGCACGGACTACTGTCTCCACACGTGCCTCTTTTAAACGACCGACGATCAAGGCACACGCTGCCAGCAGAAGCCAGACAAGACAGTAATCCACGATTGGCGGTAGTGTAATTCCGGTGATGAACGGGATCACTGGAAATGAATGATTCCCGCGCCAAAGTGGCCACGTGGCAGCAATGAGTGCGATCTCAAATGCGGCTAAAATCCGCAACGCAAGAACCTGGCGACGGGGCCTGTCGATAGCGTCGCATGATTTTGCAGTTGTTTGGTCAAGTTTCGACACGGTCAGAGTTCATTCGTTTCTAGTTTACTGGTAGCGAAAGTCGTCAAGACTTTCGGATTCCCCCTGACTCGCCGAAAGTCTTGACGACTTTCGCTA
>JBDNFT010000556.1:0-2343 GCA_041689695.1 Planctomycetaceae bacterium
CGCAATGCCGTTGGTTTCGCTCCGTTGGGGCTTTGGCGTCTGTGCGGTGTGATCTTTCCTGGGGCGTTGCCCCAGGCTATCACATTTTGCCCCGTTGGGACGGAATCGCAGGGCGCGGACGGCGGGGCCAAGGAAAGCTGCCAATAGTGTTCGGCACGGCGATAGCAGAGCGAGGCACGAGAACATCAGAGAGGCGAAAAGCTCATTGTTTCAGAAATGAGCTGCGTCCCCTGGTACGTTAGCTTTATGTGCGTCCCCTGGTACGTGGATGCCTTTGATGGATGCCCCTTTGATGGATGCTGACCCCTTTGATGTTTTCGCTTTTTATCGTCCCTGTTGGGACTAGTTCGCGAGAATCTACGCACCGTCCTCGATCCGGACTGCACTCAAAGCCGCAGTTTTACTATCCTCGCGCGAGAAATCGGCCGTTCGCCGTTCGCCATTCGCCCCGCAACCCGCACTCTTTTTCCCACTGAGACGGAACGATGGATATCAGGTTTTACAACACGCTCACCAATACCACCGAGACGTTTCAGCCCGTTGAATCGGACTGCGTGAGAATGTACAGTTGCGGGCCGACGGTTTATGACTTCGCTCACATTGGTAACTTTCGTTCGTTTCTGTTTGCCGACGTGATTCGCCGCACACTGGAATTCTTCGGCCACAAAGTTCATCACGTGATGAACATCACAGACGTCGGTCACATGACGGACGATGCCAACGCCGACGGTGCCGGTGAAGACAAGATGGAAGCCGCCGCTCGTCGAGTCAAAGAAGACAAAAAATCAGGCAAGGTCGCTGAAGGTGCCGTTGCCAATCCCGATGATCCGTATCAAATTGCGAAGTATTACACAGACGCATTTCTGCAGGACGCTCAAACTCTAGGCGTCAAAGTTTCATTTGAACCCGACAACATCCTGCATGCGACTCAGAACATTGACATCATGCAGGAAATGATCGCTCAGTTGATCGCTAAAGGTCATGCCTATGTCGGCCCGGACGGCGTAGTCTATTACAGCGTCGAGAGTTTTCCGCAATATGGACGACTCAGTGGCAATACTCTCGACCGCTTGCTGACCGGTGCAGGCGGACGAATCAGCGACGAGAACCAGGTCAACAAACGGCATCCGGCGGACTTCATGCTGTGGAAAGCGGACAGCTCGCACATTATGAAATGGGATTCACCGTGGGGCACGGGCTATCCAGGCTGGCATATTGAATGTTCGTGCATGGCTCGCAAACGACTGGGTCGCGACGTCATTGATATTCATACCGGCGGCGAAGATCTGATCTTTCCGCATCATGAATGCGAGATCGCTCAGACTTGCGGTGCGACTGGCAAAGACACGTTTGCTCGCTTCTGGATGCACGCACGCTTTCTGATGGTGGAAGGCGAAAAAATGTCAAAGAGTAAAGGCAACTTCTGGACAGTGCGTGACGTCCTCGAAGGCCGCGCGACAGGGACTCAGGTGCATCCGGCCGTGCTGCGTCTGGAACTCATTAAGTCGCATTATCGAGCCAACATGAACTTCACGAAGAAGGGCTTGCTGGATTCCGCTGGTGCTGTCAAACGTCTGACAGATTTCCGTGCGAAGCTGGAAGTCGCGTGTGGCGGCAAGGCTGAAGAGGTGACTCTGGATTATCCGATCCTGAAAGAATTCGCCGAAGCGTTAGCGGATGACTTAAACATCGCCGGTGCTCTCGGAGTAATTCTGCCATGGGCCTCAACGATGCCGTCCGATCCGGCGACTGCATTGGGGGCGTTGAATCGCATTAACAGTGTGCTTGCCATTGCTCCGCTGGATTCTGCATCGCCCGGTGCCGCTCAGGAGTCCGGCGAACAGGCTGCAATCGACGATCTGTGCCGCCAACTGGATGACGCTCGGAAGAGCAAAGACTTCAAAGCGGCGGATAGTCTGCGTGGCGAAATCCAGAGCAAGGGCTATGACGTAAAAACGTCACCGAACGGCACGGTTGCTGAAAAACGATTGGCGTAGCAACTTCTGCCAAACGATGTCGCCGCGTCGCAGGAATTCGACCTGGGACAGGTCAAACTACGTAAGCAGATCTGTCCCAGATCTGCATCCTTCAGCTTCGTCGATCGAAACTGGTTGACCGGACGCGGACTTTGAAATTAGCAATTCCCTGCTTGCCGGTTACTGAATAGGTAGGTTCGACGTTCACATCACGCACCGTCGGCTTGCTGTACTGTCTTCACGCGAATGATGATCGGTGATGCTGGATTTTCCTCGTCGGTTCGCTCCACATGACACTTTGCAACAATCGATTCACCGACGAGCGATTTTGCGTTGGCACGCAGTTTTGCGTCAGACGAAATATCGA